>DAIQPV010000303.1:0-3936 GCA_036787145.1 Rhodospirillales bacterium | reverse complement strand
TCTGATGCACATGATCGCCACCTGCGCCGCCATCGACGATCGTCCGTCAGCGGTCCGCTATCCCCGTGGCGAGGGCATGGGCGTCGATATGCCGGCCTGCGGTCAGGTCCTGCCGATCGGGAAGGGCCGGATCCTGAAGGAAGGCACCTCGATCGCCATCCTCAACCTCGGCACGCGGCTGACGGAAGCCATGCGGGCGGGCGAGGAACTGGCGGCACGGGGACTTTCCACAACGATCGCCGATGCGCGCTTCGCCAAGCCGCTGGATACAGACCTGATCCGCCGGCTGGCACACGAGCACCCGGTGCTGATCACCCTGGAGGAAGGAGCCGCCGGCGGTTTCGCCGCACACGTCATGCAATTCATGGCCCTCGACGGCCTCCTGGACAGTGGCGTGAAGTTCCGGCCGATGACGCTGCCGGATGTGTACCTCGATCAGGACAAGCCGGAACTGCAGTACGATCTCGCCGGCCTGAATGCCAAGCATATCGTTGCGGCGGCGCTGAACGCCCTGGGGCGCACCAAGGAAGCCGCCGAAGCGGCGCGGGCGTAGACCTCGCGTTCTACGGCTCGGTCGCTGCCCTCACCCTCCGTCGCCGGAGCGACGGGCCCCTCCCTCTCCCGCACGCGGGCGAGGGGACTTGCGGGTTCACTCCCTCTCCCGCGTGCGGGAGAGGGTCGGGGTGAGGGGATGTCTCGGCCTTGCAGAAGGCCGCGATGACCAAGCCCGAACGCCGCCGTCTCGACCAGGTGCTGGTCGAGCGGGGTCTGGCGGAGAGCAGGACGCGGGCGCAGGCGCTGATCATGGCCGGCGTGGTTTTCTCCTCAGAGCGGCGCCTCGACAAGCCGGGGATGCTGCTGGCCGCCGATGCGCCGCTCGACGTGCGGGGTCGCGATCATCCCTGGGTGTCCCGGGGTGGAATCAAGCTGGCGGCAGCTCTCGATCAATTCGGCATCGATCCGCTCGGCCTGGTTTGCCTGGACGTGGGTGCGTCCACCGGGGGGTTCACCGACGTGTTGCTGAGCCGCGGTGCCGCGCGCGTTTATGCGGTGGATGTGGGCAGCGGTCAGCTTGCCTGGAAGCTGCGCACAGACCCGCGGGTTGTTGTCCTGGAACGCACCAACGTGCGAACCCTGGGGCCAGCGCAGATTGCCGAGCCCGTCGGGCTGATTGTCTGCGATGTGAGCTTCATCAGCCTGACGCTGGCGCTGCCGGCGGCGCTGGCCTTGACACACCCCGGCGCGCGGCTGGCGGCACTGATCAAGCCGCAGTTCGAAGCCGGACGCGCGCAGATCGGCAAGGGCGGCATCGTCCGCGACGAGGCGGTTCGCTGCGAGGTTTGCGCGCGGATCTCGGCGTGGGTCGCCGACCGTCCGGGCTGGCGCGTCCTCGGCCTGATCGAGAGCCCGATTCATGGCGCGGATGGCAACATCGAGTATCTGCTGAGCGGCGTTCGCGACGCCTGAGATGTGCGGACTTGTGCCAGGCTCAGGGAGTTTCGACGTCTTCAATCGTGGGCAGCACACAGGGCGCCGCGGGTCCGCGGTCGTCATTCCAGTCGTCGGCCGGAGCGGCGGCGCGCCGCAGACGGTCGGCGATGGCAACGCCGAGGCCGTGTTCGGGGATGGGCGCCACGGCGATTCCGAAAAAACCAGGCGCCTGGTCCAGGGCCCGGAGCATGGCAAAGAGATTGGCGGCTGCTTCCACCAGATCACCCCGCTGACTGAGGTTGTGCCCGGCCGCCGATGAGTCGGTGGTACTCGTCGCTGCATCCGGTCCAAAACACAGCATCGCTTCGCCTTCGCGCGCGCTTGTAGCGTTCAGCCGAAGCGGCCGGGAGGGGGCGTAGTGACGCCGCAGCAACCCGGGCGCGCGGGGAGCGCTATGGGACCCTTCCGGCGGCGATGCCAGCGGGCCGAGCATCGCCTCCAGTCGTTCCGCAGGCAGGCCGCCCGGCCGCAGCAATCGGGGCCGGTCGCCGGACAGGTCCAGGATGGTCGATTCGATGCCGACCTCGCAGCGTCCGCCGTCAAGGACCATCGCCACCCGATCGCCCAACTCGATCGCCACGTGCTCCGCGAGCGTCGGACTGATCCGGCCCGACCGGTTGGCCGAGGGTGCCGCGACCGGCCGGCCGGCAGCGCGCAGCAGGTCCTGCGCGACGGCATTCCTGGGTGCACGAATCGCGACCGTGTCGAGCCCGGCAGACGCCAGCAGCGACAGCGGCGCGCTTTCGCGGCGCGGCAGCACCAGCGTCAAGGGTCCGGGCCAGAAGCGCTGGACCAGGCCCCGTGCGCGCGCATCCAGCTCCACAAGGGGCTCCGCTCCGGCGATGTCGGCGACATGCACGATCAGCGGGTTGAAGCGGGGGCGCTGCTTCGCCGCGTAAATGCCGGCGACCGCGGCATCGTTGCCGGCGTCGGCACCGAGGCCGTAGACGGTTTCGGTGGGAAAGGCGACGAGCTCGCCCGCGCGCAGAAGCTCCGCCGCAGCTTCGATGGCGGCGGCGGCAGGCGCGACGATCCCGTAACGATCCTGCACCGACGCAAGCTCCGTCACGGACGCGGCGGGGCGCCCCAGACCACGAAATGCGGGTTTTCGAAACCGGGCTTTCCGTAGGTGAGAGGCGATCCGTCCATCCGGCTGACCGAGCCGCCCGCGAACATCACCACCGCCTGGCCCGCGGCGGTATCCCATTCCATGGTTCTGCCGGTGCGGGGATAGAGATCGGCACGGCCGATCGCGACAAGACAGAACTTGATCGAGCTGCCGGACGAGATCGATTCTGCCAGGTCGTAACGGGCGAGAAACTCCTCCAGCTCGGGATTGCGGTGCGACTTGCTGGCAACCGCCACGAGCCCCCTTGACGGCATGGGCCGGCAGGCGATCGGCTGCGCACCCGCACCGTCGATGTCGGCGAAGGCGCCGAGTGGGCTGCCCCAGTAGGTCGCATTCTTGGCGGGTGCATGGACGACGCCGAGTTTGGGCTGGCCGTCCTCGATCAGCGCGATGTTGACGGTAAATTCGCCCTGGCGCTTGATGAACTCCTTGGTGCCGTCCAGCGGGTCCACCAGCCAGAACGGCCCGCCGTTGACGTCGGGCATCCGTCCCGCGGCGACTTCCTCCTCGGCCACGATCGGATAGGCGTCGGTGACTTCACGGCGAAGGGCGGCCAGGATCAGTTCTTCGGCGCGGCTGTCGGCCTCGGTGACCGGCGAGGCGTCGTCCTTTCGCGCCACGTCGAAATCGCCGCGGTAAACCTCAAGGATTTCCTTCCCCGCGCGCAATGTGATATCGCGCACGCGTTCGACCATCTCGGCCGTGATCTCAACGCTCAATGGGAATCTCCTAAACCGGTGCGAAGGGCGGTGCCGCCGGTGGTGCCGCCGCTGGTGCCGACAGCGCGGCGTCTCGGGCGGAGCTGATGGCGCGCCAGATTTTCTCCGGGGTGAGCGGCATGTCAACAGGCCTTACGCCGAGCGGGGCCAGGGCATCGTGCACCGCGTTCACCACCGCCGGGCAGGCGCCGATGGTTCCGGCTTCGCCGGCGCCCTTGATGCCCATCGCATTGGTGGTGCACGGCACACAGTTGGTCCGAAAATCGACGAACGGAACGTCAGCCGCGTGGGGCAGGGCGTAATCGACGAACGAGCCGGTGAGAAGCTGCGCGGACTCGCGATCGTAGACCGCGTTTTCGAAAAGTGCCTGTCCGATGCCTTGCGCGATTCCGCCGTAGACCTGCCCGGCAAGCAGCAGCGGGTTGACCACCGTGCCGAAGTCGTCGACGACGTGATAGGAAACCACATCCACACGGCCGGTCGCCGGATTAACCTCGACCTCGCACACATGCGTGCCATTGGGAAACGTGGAGGCGGTCAGGCGGTACCGTCCCGAGGCGGTCAGCCGCGCGTCCTGAAGCCCGGCCGGCCGGTTCT
>DAIQPV010000302.1:1768-3939 GCA_036787145.1 Rhodospirillales bacterium | reverse complement strand
TCCATGCCGGCAAGGTGCTGACTCATCGGATGATCATGCAGGAAGTCTGGGGGGCGGCCGGCGATGTTCAGTATCTGCGCATCTACATCCGCCAGCTTCGCCAGAAGCTGGAAAAGACTCCCGAGCGTCCCGCCCACATCGTGACCGAGACCGGGATCGGCTACCGGCTTCGCCTGCCGGCGTGATCCTCGCCCGCTGGCATCTGCAAAGACGCTTGCTGTGGAGCAGCGGAACCAAGCAGTCGGCAAGATTACGGTCCGGAAGGCCGCTCACAGTTTGACAATCGCAGGACCTGAGCGGAGAGGATGAGTGAGAACGCTGAGGTTAGCCATCGGATATATTAGCTTTTTAGCAGCGCCAGCGTCGTAAATGTCCTCTCCCCGCGCAAGTGGCGCCAAGAGATGGTCGTAATTCCCGTTCTCTTGGGGCGCATTTCGCGCTAGAATGATTGTCGGTGGGTGGGTTCAGTTAAGCACAGTGCATAACTGATTGCGGTGTAGTGTCCGCAAAAAGGGGGCAAGCGGTGTTCATATTGAGAGTTGGCTTCCGCCTCGGCGAGCGCAAGGAGATCCTTCGCGCTTTCTTATATCGGCGCGAGTCTCATTTATCCGGTATTGCTAATTTAAGGTTCGGGCGCGTTCCCGCGGGAGGGGGCGTGACGTCGTTCGTGTCGAAGGTCGTCGGCAGCTTGGTCTTCGCTGCTTGCCTCGGTGCCAGCCTTCCCGCCACCGCTATGGACCCGGCGGAGGACGAGGCGATCGTCACTCAGAAGTTGACGAGCCCAAGCGCCGTGATCTGGACGCGCCAGTTTGGCACGTCCGATGTCGATTGGGCTGCTGGCGTCGCGACCGGTCCCGCCGGCAACGTGCTGATCGCCGGTATCGAGGGCGAGTTCTCAGTGGGGGGGACTGGCAACCTGTTTGTCGCTAAGCACGACGGACGTTCGGGTGCGCGTTTCTGGAAGCGCAGGTTCTCCGATTTTCCGCGTTGGCCTTTGGTCAATGGCATAGCAACCGACGCGCGCGGCAACGTGCTGATCGCCGGTGAGGCCTGGGACGGTCTCAATGACGCCTTCGTCGCCAAGTACACTATCTCCGGCAGACTGCTGTGGAAGCGGTATCTCGGCAGGTCGGCCGACTACGATGCGGCAAACGGTGTCGCCACCGACACCGACGGCAATGTGCTGATCGCCGGGAATACAAGCGGCTCCCTCGGGGGGCACAATCAGGGATCCGACGATGCCTTCGTGGCGAAGTACAGTGCCTCGGGCGATCTTCTTTGGAAGCGCCAGATCGGCTCGCACAACAGGGATAATGCACGTGGCGTCGCGACCGACGCCCACGGCAATGTGCTGATCGCCGGGAATACAAGCGGCTCCCTCGGGGGGCACAATCAGGGGTCCGACGATGCCTTCGTGGCGAAGTACAGTGCCTCGGGCGATCTTCTGTGGACGCGCCAGATCAGCTCGCCCCAGCGCGATGGCGCAAACGGCGTGGCCACGGACACTTACGGCAACGTGCTGATCGCCGGGCAAACGGGCGGCTCCCTCGGGGGGGACAACCAAGGACTTGACGATGCCTTCGTCGCCAAGTACGGCCCCTCGGGCCTACTCGTGTGGAAACGCCAGATCGGCTCGCCGCGGCACGATGGGGCAAACGGCATCGCCACGGACACCGACGGCAACGTGCTGATTGCTGGGCAAACGGGCGGCTCCCTCGGGGGGCACAACCAGGGGTCCGACGATGCCTTCGTCGCGAAGTACAGTGCTCCGGGCAATCTCGTGTGGACGCGCCAGATCGGCTCGCCCCAGGACGATGGCGCAACCGGCGTCGCCACGGACGCTCACGGCAACGTTTTGATCGCCGGCCAATCGGACAGCGATGCGTTCGTTACCAAGCTGCGCCCCTGATGGATCGAGTCTGACGTTTGGTGTGCGGGTCCGCCGCTGCAACCGCCGCAGTTGATCGCTTTGCGAGCACCCTTTCGAGCATGACCGGCCGATACCCTTTTTGACCGGATCACTGCGGTCCTTGCCGGGCAGCCCGGAATATTGCTTGGTTGGTGCTGACCACGGCGTCACCGTCGGCGTCAACGTCGTCAACACGGTCCAGGGGGCTGTCGGCGGTGGCCGCTTTTCGACCGGAACGCAAGCTCATCCGGCTTGCGGCCTC
>DAIQPV010000302.1:0-1758 GCA_036787145.1 Rhodospirillales bacterium | reverse complement strand
CGTGCTGGCCGCCGCCCTCGCAGCGTGCTCGTACGCCCGTGCGCAGGCCTCACTTCCCGACCCCAGCACCGCGACCGTCAGTATTGGTGAACCCGCAACCGTCCGCGTCTGGAACCGGCCGATCGTTGAACTGCGGGCAAAGATCGGATCGGTGACGCCGGCCATGCGGGTCGAGGGTATCGAGACGCGAATTCGCCGTCTGCCGCTCGATGCCCCGGTCGACGCGGTCAAAGCCGTTCCCGGCTCATTCGGAAAGATCAGCGGCTATTGGATACAGCTCGAGGGGCGCACGCTCTTCGGACTGACGGCTGAAGATCTTGATCCCGATTTCGACCAGACGCTCGAAGCGTTCGCCTCACAGGCCGTGAGCCGCCTGAAGGAAGCGCTGGCAGCGCGCGCCGACCAGCGGCGATTGCCGATTCTGCTGAGCGGCGCATTGTTCGCCGTTCTCGCGACCGCGGCCTTCGCCGCCTTACTGTGGGGAACCGCGCGACTGCGCACGCGCGCGCTTCGGCGCTTGTCGGCACCAACACCGGATCGCCCGATCCATCTGCGCGGGATCAACCTGCGACCGTACCTGCGGGACGTGGAGGGGGGGGTGATCAAGTTGACCGCGGTGGGGGCGGTCTTGGTCGCGACGTACCTCTGGCGTACGTTCCGCATCGGTGTGGTGAACGATCACGCCGAGGCTCGGTCGCGGGTTTGCGACCGTGGTATATAGGCCAACTGGACCGGCATCGGATTTTCAGGCCACAAAGTACCATCGTTGTCGAAGACTGCGATGCGCTCGGCCGGCGGAACATAATTCGGACCGGCCTTCTCGGTGGTCTCGTTCACAAATGTGATAATGGCCTGCCTGGCTGGGCCGTCACTCCAGGGCCGAAGCGGATCCGTGGCGGCAAACGCTTGCGCGCAGAGGGCGGCGGCGAGCAGGACTGCCAACGTCAACAGGCGGCCGACCGCCGCAACAGCAGATAGACGGTTCATGAGTCGGCTCCTCCCACGGATTCTAGGCAATGTCCCAACAAACTCCGGGAGTGCTGCCCCAGATGTTATTGAATTGTTGAAAATTCCCAGGTGGAGCAGATGTCCCAGACCTCCGGCTGCAGCACCAAAGGGAAGGCTGCTCCCACCCAGAACTGACGCTGAGCGAATTCTCCAGAATTTGCACAAGACCCCAAACGTCTGAAATCAATGCCCGCTGCTCGCGCCGCCTGTTGGCCACTCTACGCGAGGTATACGAAAAGCCATAAACACAAACGACCAGGGGTTTTGTTCTCGGTGGACTCCTGATTTATTAATATAGATAAAAAAGGCCGCCCGGGTCTCGATCGATGGGGCCGGCGATAAGGATTCACCGGGGAGGAACGTCATGCGCCGCATTAGCGTCGTAGCGGTGATGGTGCTCGGGCTTGCAGTCGCAGCTTCACCACTCGCTCATGCTCAGGACTCCAAGGCATCCAGCGATCAAGTGGACCGGTCCGTGTTGCCGATACCGCCGGCGCCCTTCCAAGGCAAGATCGAACGCACGGCTAAGGACTCGACACCCGATTTTCCGAAGGGTGTCGAGGCGCCGGAGGGCGCTCCAAATGTATTGCTGATCTTGACGGACGACGTTGGCTTCGGCGCCAGCAGCACGTTCGGTGGGCCGGTTCAGACGCCCACCATGCAGCAGCTCGCGGACGACGGACTGCGCTACAACATGTTCCACACCACGGCACTCTGCTCGCCGACCCGCGCCGCGCTCATCACCGGGCG
>DAIQPV010000301.1:0-3951 GCA_036787145.1 Rhodospirillales bacterium | reverse complement strand
GAGATCGGCCGCCCAATCGAGGAGCAGCTTCCGGCGCTGGATCTTGCGGTGAATCGGGCCGCCGCCAACAATCTCTACCTGATGATCTTCAATGCGACCGAGTCGGGGACCTACGATCTCGCCCAGCTTCGACGGTTCTGGTCAGTCGTCGCCCCACGCTACAAGAACCGGACCCATGTCTTCTACGAGTTGACCAACGAACCGGTCCAAGGCAGCCCGCACTGGGGTGCTCCCGAACAGTATACCGACAAGGTGCTCGCCGACCTGAAATCGATCTATGTCATCATGCGCAACGGCGCTCCGAAAACACACATCGTCCTGTTCACCACCGCAAACATCTGGCCGAGTTGTGAGTCCTGGGCCGCGCTGATCAAAAAGATGGGCAAAATCGACTGGTCGAAAGCCTCGGTCGGCTTTCATCACTACAACGGCACGGATAAGCTGGGTGAAGCTGGCCTGCAGTGTCTCAGAAGGCAGTATCCGCTGCTGATGACTGAAACCAATTACTGGGCGAAGCCGGTTCGCGCGCCGCTCAGAGATGCCCTGTCAACGCACGAGAAACTGGGCATCAGCTGGTTCTCCCTCGATGGGACCGGTGGCGCCTCCCGTCTGGAGAACGAGATCATTCCCGCCCTGAACCGCGACGGCTATCACTGGCCGCCGGAGAACTAGCGGACGACACTCGCATTTTGCCGGGTGGGCTGGCGCACCGCCCAATTCGGCAGGACGGGCTGCCGCTTGGGGCTGGCATTCGCTCCGGGCCGTGCTTAAAATTTGCCATCACAGATCCCCGCTTAAAGCCCGGCGAGAATGGACAAGTCTTTGTCCGCGTCGCCGTTGCAGACCTCCCCAGAACGTAGGACGACGCCAACCCCGTGAGTGATATGTCTTCAGGTCCCTTGGCCCAGTACCGGGCGCTTCTTAAGTCCGGCGATATCCGCTCGGACCCCGCGCAGGAATTAGCGGTGGAGAAGCTTGAGAGCCTTCACCACGCGCTGCTGGCGTTTCGCCCCACCACCGGCCAGCCCGGCTGGAAGCAGCGCTTCGGCCTCGGACGCCGGCCGGCAGCAGCCATTCCGCCGCAGGGCCTCTATTTCTACGGCGGGGTCGGCCGTGGCAAATCGATGCTGATGGACCTGTTTTTCCGGTCCCTCTCGATCGCGGCCAAGCGGCGCGTCCATTTCCATGCGTTCATGCAGGAAATCCACGGCCGCCTTCGCACCTTGCGCCAGCAGCCGGGGATCCGGGAACTGCGTCCGGGAAAACGTCCCAAGGATGACGATATCCTGCCGTCGGTGGCCCGCGATATCGCCCGGGAAAGCTGGATCCTCTGTTTCGACGAACTGGTGGTCGAAGATATCGCCGATGCCATGATCCTGGGGCGGCTGTTCGAGACCCTTTTTGAAGCCGGGGTGGTCATTGTCACCACGTCCAACCGGGCGCCGCGCGACCTCTACCGCAACGGACTGCAGCGCGACCGATTCCTGCCGTTTATCGCGCTGATCGAACGGAAACTGGATCTGCTGCATCTCGAATCCGGCATCGACTACCGGCTGCGAAACCTGAGGACCGGGGACGTTTATGTCACGCCGATCGAGGCCGCGTCGGACAAGCGGCTCGAGACCTATTTCAGCGACCTTTCGTCAGGCGCGGAAGTCGGCGAAAGGACGCTGACGGTTCATGGCCGGGAGGTGATCATTCCGCGGGCGACGGACACGATCGCCTTTGCGAGCTTTTCCGAGCTGTGCGAGCGGCCGCTCGGCGCCGCCGATTACCTGGCGATCGCCCAGCAGTTCGACGTGCTGATCCTGTCGCGGGTCCCGGAGCTGACCATCGACAGACGGAACGAAGCCAAGCGGTTCATCACGCTGATCGACGTGCTGTACGAGCACGGGGTCAAGCTGATCTGCTCCGCGGAACGGCCGCTGGAGACGCTCCACAGTTGCCGGGACAATGCTTTCGAATTTCAGCGGACGCTAAGCCGGCTGCAGGAAATGCAGACCGAGCAGTACCTTTGCGGGCGGCATCACGCGTAATCGACACCGGCACTGAG
Source organism: Rhodospirillales bacterium (assembly GCA_036787145.1). Taxonomy (GTDB): domain Bacteria; phylum Pseudomonadota; class Alphaproteobacteria; order Rhodospirillales; family Defluviicoccaceae; genus Defluviicoccus. Next base: position 1,898 of record DAIQPV010000301.1, on the reverse strand, counting down.
AACCTTCAGACGGAAGCGGCGTGTCCCAGGGGACCGAAGGCCCCCCGGAAACACGCCGTTCCCTGCCTTACTCCCTACAGAGTCCGCTGAGCGAGCGAGTATTTGATTTTTGCGATCGCCTCGCCCGGGTTGAGATGTTTTGGACAGGTGTTGGTGCAATTCATGATGGTATGGCAGCGGAACACCCGGTACGGGTCGTTCAGCTGATCGAGGCGTTCGCCGGTCGCTTCATCACGGGAATCGGCAATCCACCGGTAGGCCTGCAGCAGCACTGCCGGACCGAGGTAGCGGTCGCCGTTCCACCAGTAGCTGGGGCAGCTCGTCTGGCAGCAGAAGCACAGGATGCACTCCCACAGTCCGTCCAGCTTCTCGCGTTCCTCGGGGCTTTGTAGCCGCTCACCGGCGGGCGGCGGCGTATCCGCCTGCAGCCAGGGCTGAATGAGCCGGTATTGGGCGTAAGGCACCGAGAGATCCGGCACCAGATCCTTGATCACCGGCAGGTGCGGCAGCGGATAGATTTTGACGTCGCCCTTGATGTCTTCGATGGGCTTCGTGCAGGCGAGCGTGTTGGTGCCGTCGATATTGAAGGCGCAAGACCCGCAAACGCCCTCGCGACACGAACGCCGGAACGTCAGGGTCGAGTCGATCTCGTTCTTGATCTTGATCAAGGCGTCGAGAACCATCGGTCCGCAGGCATCCAGGTCCACGTGATAGGTGTCGACCCGCGGGTTTTCGCCCCGGTCCGGATCCCACCGGTAGATCTGGAACTTCCTCACCCGCTTTGCCCCCGCGGGAGCGGGATGGACCTTTCCCTGCTTGATCCGGGAGTTGGAGGGCAGCCTGAATTCAGCCATTGATCTTTCCTCCTCGCGCGAACTTCGGTTCGCGCGGCTTAGTAAATCCGCGCCTTCGGTTCGATGTATTCAGCTTCGTTGGTGAGCGTATAGGTGTGGACCGGTCGATAGCTGAGCATGACCTGGCCCCGCTCATCGACTTTGGCGAGCGAATGCTTCATCCACGTAACGTCGTCGCGCTCCGGACAGTCGTCGCGGGCGTGCGCGCCCCGGCTTTCCTTCCGTGCTTCCGCCGAATACAGCGAAGCCTTGGCGCAGATCAGCAGGTTCTCCAGCTCCAGCGCTTCCACCAGATCGGAATTCCAGATCAGCGACCGGTCGGAAACCTGGATATCGGCCACCGAGTCCCAGACCTGATCGATCTTCCGGCAACCGGCCTCAAGCACTTCCTGCGTCCGGAAGACGGCCGCGTTGCTCTGCATGGTCTTCTGCATGTCGAGGCGGATCTCGCTGGTCCGGCGGTTCCCCTTGGCGTTCCGCAGACGGTCCAGCCGCGACAGGGCCAAGTCGGCACCGTTCTTCGGCAGCGGCGGATGGGGCGAACCCGGCTTGATCTTTTCGGCCGCCCGGAGCGCCGCGGCACGACCGAACACCACCAGGTCCAGCAGCGAGTTGGTTCCCAGCCGGTTGGCGCCGTGAACCGAGGCGCAACCGCATTCGCCGACCGCCATCAACCCCGGACAAAGTGCGTCGGGATCATCGTCCGTCGGCCGCAGCGCCTCGCCGTGATAGTTGGTCGGAACGCCACCCATGTTGTAATGGACGGTCGGCAGGACCGGGATCGGCTCGCGCGTCGCGTCCACGCCGGCGAAAATTTTCGCCGTCTCGGTGATGCCCGGCAAGCGCGCCATCAGAATGTCGGCCCCCAGGTGCTCGAGATGCAGCAGAATGTGGTCGTTCTCGGCACCAACGCCGCGGCCCTGCAGGATCTCCATGGTCATCGAGCGAGAGACAACGTCGCGCGAGGCGAGATCCTTCGCCGTCGGCGCATAGCGCTCCATGAACCGTTCGCCTTGCGAGTTGGTCAGATAGCCACCCTCGCCG
>DAIQPV010000300.1:0-3954 GCA_036787145.1 Rhodospirillales bacterium | reverse complement strand
CGAGTTCTTCTTCATCGAGATGAACACCCGCCTGCAGGTCGAGCACCCGGTCACCGAGATGGTATGCGGGCTTGACCTGGTTCGCGAAATGCTGCGGGTCGCCACCGGGGCACCGCTTGGCTTCGGGCAGGCGGACGTCCGCTTTACGGGTCACGCGATCGAGTGCCGCATCAACGCCGAGAATCCGAAAACGTTCGCCCCGTGTCCTGGACGGGTCACGGATTACCATGCGCCGGGCGGGCTGGGAGTGCGGGTCGATTCCGCGCTTTATGCGGGCTACCGCATTCCGCCCTACTACGACAGCATGATCTCCAAGCTCATTGTGCACGGGCCTGACCGCAACATTTGCCTCATGCGCCTGCATCGTGCGCTCGACGAGTATGTCATCAGCGGCGTCGACACAACGATTCCGCTGCACAAGAGGATGTTGACGGCGCCGGCGTTCATTGATGGCGACTACACGATTCACTGGCTCGAGCAGTTTGTGAGGGGTGACGATTAGGCGATTTGCGGAGGATTACCAGCTGACGCCGGAAATGGTCATCCGGGCTTACTCCATCGGAATCTTCCCGATGGCCAGCCGCCGTTCCGACCCGACGGTGCACTGGGTTGCTCCCACCATGCGGGGCATTCTGCCGCTGACCAGCTTTCACGTGCCGCGTCGGTTGCGGCGCACCGTCGCCGAGGGCCGCTTCGACGTACACTGCGACCGGTCGTTTGACGAAGTGGTCGAGCTTTGTGCCTCGCCTCGCGAGGGGCGGGGGGAAACCTGGATTAACGGCGAGATCGCGCGGGTGTTCTCCGAGCTGCACCGACAGGGGCACGCCCACAGCGTGGAAACTTGGCAGGACGGCCAATTGGTGGGCGGCCTTTACGGACTGGCGCTGGGCGGAGCGTTTTTCGGCGAAAGCATGTTTTCCCGCCAGGCGGATGCCAGCAAGGTGGCACTCGTCCATCTCGTGGTCCGCCTGTGGATCGGTGGTTTTCTTCTTCTCGATATTCAGTTTGTCACCGAGCATCTTCGGCAATTCGGTGCGGTCGAACTGCCGGCGGCGAGCTATCTGCAGCGGCTGGACGAGGCTTTGCGCCTGCAGGCGCGCTTTTATGGAGAGCCGCCGCCGGAGGCACTGGCAGGCGCGCTCGGCAAGCTTTCGATACAGTCCAGGACCCAGAGATCGTAAACCGGGTGCTCCAGCGGGGACAGGCCGGGGCTGGAGGCGAACATCCAGCCTTCGAACACCTCGACCACCGGCTGGCCTGATCGATTCTCAAAAATCTCCAGAAACGCTGCCGATTCCGGAGGCTCTTCGGGCGGCCGCTTGTCACAGACCCTGGCGGTGATCGCGAGCGTGCCGAGGCGGATGGGCTGTTCCACCGGCGCATAGAGCGTGGACACCCGCGCGGTTACTTTGTCCAAAGCGCGCAGAACCGCGATGGGATATAGGTCGGCGAACGTCCGGACGGGGCTGAGGAGAACAAGAGCGATCGCCCCAAGGCCAACGGTCCTCCAGGCGCGGTCTCGCGGCTTAACCCTGCTCACGGCCTGGGATCGTCGCGCTTGCCGGTCGCGAGGAAGATGATTTCACCCACCTGGTCTTCCAGTGAGCGAAAACCGCGCGTCTCTTGAATGTGACCTTCAGGGGGAATCGGCGTCGGCGAGCTCCCCGGCTCCAGTCGCACATACCGTCCGCCCAGCGGCCCCTCGCTCGCGACCGACGCGACGGTGTCCGACGGCAACATCACATCCTTGCCGATTGTCATGGTGATCACCGCCTCATACGTCTTGGTGTCAAGCCGGCGATCGGTCACGCTGCCGACCTTGATGCCGCTGATCCGCACGTCACTGCCGACGGCGATTCCGCCCGATCGCCCGAACGTGGCGGTGATGTCGTACCCGGCAGGGGTTTCCACATGGGCGGTACGGTAAGCCACCCAGAGGAACAGGATCGCCACCAGGAGGACGACGGCGCCCATCACCGTCTCTATCATATTGCGTCTCATCGATCGGCTTCCGGCGGCCCCAAGGCTTCTCCAGGGGCCCTCTGCGCTCGGCCCTCGGCAATGATCAAATCCAGCAGCTCGCCCACGATCAGCGAATCCTGAGTAAAGGTGATGGCATCGCCGTCGCCCAGAAGCTGTTCGTCGCCACCGGGTTCGAGGACGACGAATTTCCGGCCGAACAGGCCGTCGGTGTGGATCGCGGCGGACGTGTCCGCGGGCAGAGGCACGCTGTCATCGACCAGAAGCGTCAGCCGCGCCCGAAAATTGGGCTGCAGCGTCATGGCGACGACCCGCCCGATCGGCACACCGGCAAGCTGCACTTCGTCGCCGACACCGAGACCGTCGACGCGATTGAATGCGGCATAGATGCGATGGCTGTCGGCAGCGGCGCCGTCCATGCGCGTGCCGAGATACGACAGAGCCAGCACGCCGAAGAACACCAGGACAGAGACTGCGCCGACGAGGAACGCACGCAGATCCTCTCCCGTGACCTTGCTGCTGTCCGGTCCGCTGGCTGCTGCCAAGCTCAATCCGGAGTCCACGCTTCGTAGTCGCCCGGAGCGCGTTGACGATGGCCACCGGCCAACTGGCTGCCCTTTGGCCGATAGGCGAAGCGGGTGCCCGTCAGATTGGGCAGATGCGGCTTTTGCCACGGCCAGGCCTTGACGGCGGGTTCGGTCAGCGGAGCCTCGCTGATGTGATGCAGCCAGGCATGCCATTCGGCGGGCACCTTGCTCGCCTCGTCGATGCCCTTATAGATCACCCAGCGCTTCTCACGGCCATAGCGCTTCTGGCGGCCGCCGCGCGAGCGGTAATAGCGGTTGCCGAAGGCATCGGTTCCAACCCGCTCGCCGCACACCCATGTGTAGATCGTTGTTCCAATGGTCGACATTATCTCGCGGAGACCGGCAATGCCGCGCACCTCCCGGTGAAGCGCGCGAGGAATGTGAAGCGGCCGCACTATGGCATCGACCGAGCCGATCGTCCAGCCTTGGCCGCGGATGCCGGCCGAGGCTGGCAGAGGGCCGAGCCCGGCGAATCACCTGCAACATGTTGTAGGTTTTTGTCCGTTCTCTCACACATGTTGTTGATCGGCTCGGCGAATGCGGCGTATATTAGGCCCCATGCCCGGGCGCCGGCCGCAATTTGTTCCGGCCGCTTCAGGCAGGGGAAGCTTCGTAACCTGCGGGGGACGGGGCGTCGCGTCGGAGGCCTCGGTTCTGCCGCGCGCGCCAGCCGTAACCTTCGGCCAGTTGAATGACGACACGGAGGCTCTGACCAGCATGCAGATTGCCCGCCTGTTCACCACCGAGGGCGCGTGCGCCTACACCGGCATCGAGTTCCGTATCGCACGGAGCGAAATCCGCAATCCGGACGGCTCGACCGTGTTCCTTCAGGACGCGGTGGAGGTGCCGGCGGCGTGGTCGCAGGTGGCGTGCGACATCCTTGCCCAGAAGTATTTCCGCAAGGCAGGCGTGCCGGCGAAGCTGACCGCGGTCCGCGAGGACGGCGTGCCGGCCTGGCTATGGCGGCATACGGCCGACGCGGCCGCCCTCGAAGGCCTACCGCAGGCCGAACGGATGCGGGGCGAGAGCAGTGCGCGCGAAGTCTTCGACCGCATGGCCGGCACCTGGACCTATTGGGGCTGGAAAGGCGACTACTTCGATACGGAAGCGGACGCGCGGGCCTTCTACGACGAACTGCGCTTTATGCTGGCGGCGCAGCGCGCTGCGCCGAACTCGCCGCAATGGTTCAACACCGGCCTGCACTGGGCCTACGGCATCGACGGCCCGGCTCAGGGTCACTTCTGGCCGGACCATGCGACCGGCGAGGTCCGGCGGTCGGATTCGGCCTACGAGCGGCCGCAGCCACATGCCTGCTTCATCCAGAGCATCGCCGATGATCTGGTCAACGAAGGCGGCATCATGGACCTGTGGGTCCGCGAGGCCCGGC
>DAIQPV010000299.1:0-3959 GCA_036787145.1 Rhodospirillales bacterium | reverse complement strand
TGAGCCGGTCGATCCGGTCAGCCTTGGCACTGAGGGCGAACGGTCCACCCGGAGCCTGGATGACCATCCGGCCGCCGATTTCCGCCCAGGTCGCGGCCACGATCAGGCGGCGGTTGATCTCGTTTTCGACGAACCAGGAGGCGATCCGTTCGAAGCGGGGCCACCAGAATGCGGCGACCGCGGGTCGCAGCAGGAGTTCGCCGAAGGCGGCGCGTCCGTGTGACAGCAGCCGCGCTCGTGCTTCTTCGCCGCTGCCGAAGCTTGCGTCGGCAAGGAAGGCACCGATCGCCGCGTGCACGTGGTTGCCGAAGTCGGCGGCCTCGGGTTCGGCGTCGAGCGGATCAAGCGGGCGCAGCCGGAGGATGTGCCGCGCGTAGATGGCGTAGGGATCGCGAATCCAGGTCTCGATCTGTGTCACCGACAGGTCACGTGGGCGAGCCGCCAGCGGCGGGCGCGGCGCTGGCGGCGGCAGGGGCGCGATCACGTCAGGAGTATCCAGCAGCCGCTGCCAGTGCAGGATCTGGTTCGCCCGCCTTGCGCTTGCGTCCGGCCAGCCGGTCTCGTGGAGCGTCGCCTTCAGTCGCAACAACCAGCGGCTGGGCACCGTGGGCGCGCCGTCTTTCCGACGCGCCCGGGTCAACCAGACTTCCGGCGCGGCGAACGCCTGGCAGAAGTCATGGGCCGACAGACCAATCCGCCGCTCGGGCAGGGGCAACCCGAACGACTGCAGCATGGGCCGGCTCATCCAGGGACCGGCCTGTGTCGCCGGTGGCCAGCTCTGTTCGTTCAGCCCGCCGAGGATCATGACATCGGCGCATTGCAGGCGCGCCTCCAGAGGTCCCCAGATGGCGAGCCGCGGGTGGCGACCCCAGTGCGGTCGAACAGCATGCCCCGCCAGCAGGACGTCCAGCAGATCCGGCCACTCTGCCGGCGCGATCATCGGATCGTGGCGCGCTGCCTCCGTCAGTTCAGCCACGAAACGCGCCAGCGCGGCGCCGTCGTCTCCCGCCCAAAGCCGCGCAGCGCCACTCTCCGCATTGCTTCGGGCAAGCGTCTCCGCCGCCAGCGTCTGTGCGCGGAGGATGTCGACGAGGCTGACCACACTGTGCTCGAACAACGCGACCAGGGGAGCAAACGTCGCTTCGATCGTATCGAGGATGGCGGCATCGCGGGAGTCGGTCTCCCCCGATGCCCGAAGGGCTCGGCGCAACCCGTCGATCCTCGGCGCCGGCCGCAACCCCCGCAACGCGAGCCTTTCGAGCCGGCGGACACTGCCGCGAAACCTGCCGGGCTGCTGGCCGCCGGCTGCCAGCGGGTGCTTCAGCACCGCCAGCAGCGGAACAGGCGCGAAGGCCTCGGCGATCATGCGACCGATCAGGCGCAGGAATGTGGCCGGTACCGCTTCGGCCAGCGACTGTCCTCCGGAATCATCGATGACGATGTTCCAGCGCAGCAATTCCGCGGCAACCCGGCGGGCCAGTGCCCTGTCGGGCGTCACCAGCGCCGCTGTGTGGTCTTGTTGCTCAAGAGCACGCCGCATGAGAAGGGCGATGGCGCGTGCTTCTTCTTCCGGACTTGCCGCTTCCAGCAGCGTCACCCGCTCGAATCCCGCGGTGTTGAAGAAGGAGAGAAGCGGCGCCTCGGCCTGCCCGGCCGGGACCAGAGCGCGTGACAGGGTTCGCTCGCGAGGCGCTCTCCGCGCGATCCAGGCCTTAGGATAGGGCCACGGTCTTACGGAGCCTCGGGAGACGCCCAGCCGGCGCAACAGCTTCGCCATGCCAAACTGCGGGTGGGCATGCGCAAGCGCAAAATCCGGATCATCTGCGTCTACATCGATGGTCCGCCAGAGGGCCTCATCGCTCCAGGTGTCGAGGCCGGGAAGAACGACGGCGCCGTTCGGGAGGCGGCAGATCACCGCCAGCAAATCCGCGGTCGCCGGCATGCTGCCGGTCGAGCCGGCGGCAATCACCGGCCCCGCTGGCGGATTGGCGAGCCAGGCGGTGGCCTGAGCGCCAAGCAGCCGTTGCCGGCGGTCGGCGGGATCAAGGCATCCTTCCGTTCGCAGGCTCTCCTGCCAGTCGCGGGCGATCGGCCGCAGCACATCCAGCGTGATCTGCCAATGCCGGGCAAGGTCTTCCGGAACCAGACGGTCAAGATCGGCAAGATCGAGGCGCTCGGTGTGAACCTGATCAAAAAGCCGCCCCAACTCCGTGGCGAGCTGGGCCGCCTGCGCCGGCGCCGAGCCGGTCGTCCCCATAACCCGGACGACATGGTTGGCCAGCAGCAACTGCCGCCGCAGGGGGGAAATGGCGGGTGGAATTTCTGCCCCTGCCGCCGAGACGAGCGCGTCCATTTCTTCGAAAGAGACATCGTCCTCGTCGATGTCGCCCAGCGGGATCATCCTTGGCAGCAGCAACGGCTTTCCAGCCAACTGCCGCACAAACGCCAGGGCCAGGGACCGGCAGGCCCGGCGGGTCGGCAACAGGATGCGGGCGTCAACCAGGGCGTCCGGCGCCTCGCCGAGCCGCTGGCGTAATCCAGCGGCCAGAGCATCGACGAACGGCACGTCCGGCGGGATGGTAAAGACCGCAGCGGCGCTCATGCCGATGGGACGCCGTTGGCGAGGAAGGCCTCCGCAACCGGTATGTCAGCAGGCGTGCTGACGTGGCACCAGTGACCGCCATGCTCGATGGCGTAAAGCCTGTCGCCGGCGATCGCCCGGTCATAAAGGACATTGAGCGAGAACGGGCCATCAGGGGAGCCAGCGAACAGCCGCGGATGCAGGATCTGCAGGCCGGCAAACAGGTAGGGAGCGTGTTCGCCGGGTTTGCGGCGGGTGACCCTGCCGTCGTCTTCCCGGTGAAAGTCTCCGGGGCCTTGGTACCCCAGCGCCGTCGCTACCGGATGCAGCAGGAGCAGCGCGTCCATACGGCTGGGTTCCCACGCATCCGCCAGATCGGCCAGTGTCGGCCGCGGACCGTCCCGCCACAGGATATCGCCGTTCACGACAAAGAACGGCGCTTGGCCAAGCAGGGGCAGGGCGTTGCGGACGCCGCCACCGGTTTCCAGGCGTTCTGCCTCAGCGCTCAGCCGGATGGCCGGCTTGCGACGGCTGGCAAGGTGCCGGGCCACCACATCCGCCAGATGATGCGCGTTGACCACCACCTGCTCCACACCCTCGTCATCCAGGGCGTCGAGGGCGCGATCGAGCATGGTTTGTCCACCGATGGCGATCAGCGGCTTGGGCGTGGTCAGCGTGATCGGCCGCATCCGCTCGCCTCTTCCGGCAGCGAGCACCATCGCCCGGATGGGCCGACCGCCTTGGTTCATGTTGCGCAGTGTGACGAACCGCTGGAAGCCGGAGCCGGTGCCCGGCGCAATTCCGGCGGCACGTGCCGCTGAAACCAGCTTGCCACGGGAGCCAGCGCGGGATGGCGCAACGCCGCGTTCAGCAGGCCCCACACGCGTGGGATGTGCCTGAGGTAGGCGCTCTTGTGATCGCGGCGATCGAGCCTCGTGAAGATGCCGATCACCTTGGCATGTCTCTGTGCGGCGAGGACGACAAAGTCCCGGGCGAAGCTGGCGGCGGATGGAGGATTTGCCTTCGCCAGATAGTAGGCAAGCATGTCGCCTTTCACCGCAGGGGTGACATCCCGCCGCGCATCCTCCAGCAATGACATCAGGTCGTACGCGGCAGGACCGACGACCGCATCCTGGAAGTCTAGGAGGCCGCATGCGTCGAGCCCCTGGCGATCGGCCACTTGCATGAGGTTGTCCACATGGAAGTCACGCAAGACCAGTGTCCTCGGCTGCGCCAGGATGTCGGCAAGCGCTTCCGTCCAAGCCTGGGCGTAGGTCGCCCGCAGGTCGTCGCTGGTGGGCCGGCCGGTGACAGCCGGCAGAAACCAGTCCGGCAGCAGCAAGGCTTCATCAAGCAAGCGCCCCTCGTCGTAGGGAGG
>DAIQPV010000298.1:0-3971 GCA_036787145.1 Rhodospirillales bacterium | reverse complement strand
CCGGCATCGCCTGCACATCAGCGCGCACGCGCTGGTCCCGGTCTGGCGGAGTGTGGCTCGCGCCCGGCCGTGAGCGCGCAGCTGTCGGACGACGCGTACCAACCGGCTGGTCGATCGTGGCCGCAACCTTGCGGCCACGGCGGCCTTCTCCGAACCGCGAGGCCTCATGCAAACCATTTACATCAACGGCCGCTTCCTGACGCAAAAGCTGACCGGGCAGCAGCGGTACTCCCGCGAACTGGTGATGGCGCTCGATCGCAGGTTGCAGCGGTACGGACATTGCGGCGACAGCCGGCTCGTCCTTCTCGCCCCGGCGGGGAGCGACGCGACACTTAACCTGTCCTGTATCGAAATGCGTCGTGTGGGGCGGCTGCGCGGTCACGCCTGGGACCAGATTGACTTGGCGGCCCATGCCGCGCGCGGGGTCCTCCTCAGCCTGTGCGGCACCGGTCCACTGGTACACCTGCGCCACATCGTCACCATTCACGACGCGGCACCGTTCGCCAATCCCCAGAATTTTACCCCCACGTTTCGGCGCGCCTACGGCGCGCTGGTGCCCATGCTGACGCAAGCGGCAAGGCGGGTGATCACGGTTTCGGAGTTCTCGAAAGCGGAGATCTCCCGATATTGCCATATCAATCCCGGCAAAATCGAGATCGTCGGCAACGGCGCCGACCATATTCTCCGTGCTCCTGCCGACCGCTCCGTGCTGGAGGCCAGCGGTCTCGCCGGGCGACGCTATGTCCTTGCGGTCGGCAGCCTCAGCGTCAACAAGAACTTCGGCCTAGTCGTCGAGGCGTTCCGCCGGCTGCGGCGGGATGACCTGGTCCTCGCGGTTGCCGGCGGGCAGAACGCCGGCATTTTCGCCCACTATCGGCTGAATGACACGGCCAATGTCGTCCAACTGGGCTATGTCTCGGACGCGGCGCTGCGCGCGCTCTACGAAGATGCGCTCTGCTTCGTGCTGCCGTCCCTGTACGAGGGATTTGGCATTCCGCCAGTGGAAGCGATGCTGTGCGGTTGTCCGGCGATTGTCTCGACCGCGCCCGCGCTGGTCGAAGTCAGCGGCGACGCCGGGCTGGTCTGCGACCCGCACGACGCGGATTCTCTGGCTCGGCTGCTCGGCCGGCTTGCCGACGAGCCCGGTCTTCGCGAGAAGATGCGCCAGCGGGGCTTCGCGCGTGGCCGCCGGTTCACCTGGGATGCCGCCGCGGAGCGGTTGGACGAGATCCTTCAATCCGTCGGCGGCCCTCAAGCCGTGCCGATGGTTAGGCGGCCGGCCTGACCGGTGCCGCTGTCGAGGGCTAAATCAGGTTCCTGTCGAGCACCAGCTTCGGGCTCGCGTCCGCCGGTCCCCACGTCGCGACGGCGGGTCGCTCAGCAGCAGGTTGCGCAGGACGCCCAACAGTTCGAGGAGCGGCTTCACGGGCAGCTCGGCATCCTGAAAGGTCCGGGTGTAATGCTTCCAGACAAGGGTTGCCTGCTCCAGCTTGCCGAGTATCTCACCCATTCGCCAATAATGCGTCTGCGCTCCGGAGAGGAAAGTAACTAACGGGTCGAGTTCCCCGTGAAAAACCATGCCGTCGTATGACTGGCGATAGGCAGCAGAAATACCGACGACAGAATTCCACTTCTCCTGGATGCGCTTGCGAATGGCTTCTGTCAGGTTCTTGACGTAAATCCGGTCCTGCCCGCTCATTTTTTTGACGTTCTCGTGCTGGCGCGTCAACCAAAGTGCCACTTCTTTCAGTGAAGGCTGCAGCGTGGCGTACTCGTATTCGAAGTAAGCGATTCCGATCCACGACTTGAGAACATCCTGCGCCATTTCCAGCGGCAACCGCAACGCATTGATCAGCGGCAAGATTTCACTCGTATCGCGCAGGCAGAACAGCTTGGACGTCAGGTCGTCAACCGCCCGCTCGATGTTCATTGATGCCTGCTTGTAGGCGGCGACGATCAGCGGTCGCAAACGGCCCCGCAAATGTTCGGTAATCTTGCTGCGGATCGCCGGAACGAGTTCAAGATAGACGGGCGGGACGACGATTCCGGCGCGCTCGAAGGCAAGCTCTACGATGAACGGACTGAACGTCGGAACCGAATCCAGGACTTTCAGCTTTTCGGCATCACGGATCAGCGACCGGCCATCAAGTTCACCAGAAGCCAGCTTGTACTCGCACAGCCGCAGGAAGTTTTCCTCGCAGAAGATCACCGATTCGCCGCCATCACCCGGCTTCTCCGTGTCGTAAGGCATATAGATGAGCGTGCTGATCATGCGCTCGTTTTCCGCACGCAGCCTGCTTTCAAGGTCGACGCATTTTAAAAGAACGGTCGTGTTGAGAAAGACGTTCGCAAACAGGTAGGCGTCGCCGGCTGACTCCGGTTCGATCTTTCGGGTGCATGCCAAAACGTCCAACCGCCGCGACGGCCCGGCGCGCAGATACTGCTTCAGCGTCTCGCGTTTCATCGGCACTTTAAGGACACTCGCCGGCAGTGGTGGCCAGGGGCGGGACGAAGCCGAGAAACCGGCGGTTCCGGCGTGCGTTCCGAGATTAAAGCGTGCAAGTGCATAGTACCAGCACCGGACTCTGTTCCGTTGCGACGATTGTTGCGCACCTTCCTATAACGCCATGTTAACGGTGGAGGCTCGGGAGGACGCCGTGGCGGCCCCGCCCGCGGTTTAGGATCCGTTTGACATGCTTGGACGTGCTGGAGGGCCGCCGTCAGCTTTCAACTTGACGGTCGATTTCCTCGCCCATGTTGGCGAAGCTGTTGGCTTCGATGGCGATCTCTGCTTCGTCGAGGGCGTTCGCTGACAGGATGCGGATGCCGAAACCGCGGCCTTGATGACCGTGGACCAGCTCCGGATCGATCCAGCCTTCGGCGGTGAACAGCCGATTTTCGTCCGGACGCGCTCCGAGCCGCCAATCGGAGTAATGGATGCCCCTGCCCGAAGGCTTATGTTTGCCGATCACATTACCCATGATGCGGACGCTTTGCGGCCTGCCGCCGGGGTCGTACAGGAAGATGGCCGTGCCGACGTCGCCCTGGCCTGGAAGATAGTCGTTCTGCAGCAGCTCCGAGATGATGTTGCCCTCGACCGCGACGCAGCGATGGGCGACGTTGCCCTCGTTCCAGAAGGGATCACGTCCCAGGTAGATCCCATAATTGTTGGGGCTGATGATCTGGTTGTGGGCGATCGTGATCTCGCGGCCGCCCAGCACCTTGATGCCGTTCGACTGGAGGATTTGATTGCCAGCGATCAGCGCCGCCCAGCGCCGGCTTTCGTCCGTCACATCGCGCGGCACATGGACGGCGATGGCATCGTCCCAGCAGTGCTGGATGGTGCAGTTGACAACCTTGACGAACCGCGATCCCGTAAGGTTTATCCCGTCGCGCGCCGAGCGACGGATCAGGCAGCCGTCGACCAGGACTTCGTCGCAGTCGTCGGCGGTGAGGCTCATGTTGCGGAAGCCTTCGGCGATCAGCCCGCTCAGAACGACGCGGTGGTAGCCTTGAACGGCAATGCACCGCGCGCCGTCCCCGCCCATGGACGGCCGGGCGTCCCAGTCGCCGATCAGATGCAGGTCGCGGAACACCAGAATCGGCAGCGGCGCCTGCGGGGCTTCCCGCGTGAACAGACGGAACTCATGGTGGGGATTGGCCTTGCGGACCGTCGCGGCGCCGATGCCGACGATATGCAGGGCAGAAACGTCGGGCAGAGGCAATTCCCGCGAAATCCGGTGCTGGCCCGTGACCTGAACCGTGCCGGCGCCCGCCGCGGCGATGCCGAGCAACGCCTCTTCCCACAGCTCCGTGGTGTCGCGGCCGTCGCCGTGGAGGGTCCACAGACTGCCCCTTGGCAGCGTCCCGAGGACGGTGCCCAGGCCGCCTTCGGAAGCCGCCGCCGGTATCGCCCTGCCCGGCAGCAGCAGGCCTGGCAGAAGTCCGGCGGCCGATAGGAACCTGCGGCG
>DAIQPV010000297.1:0-3991 GCA_036787145.1 Rhodospirillales bacterium | reverse complement strand
CAGGACGGCACCGTTGTCACTGATCAGCCCGCCGCGATTGTTGCTGATCAACGAATTCCTGACCGGCGGCTGGACCACGATCGGCCTCGGCTGGGAGATGACAGTCGGGCGGCGCGACTGCGGCGCGACGTAGCCGGGAGTGCCCGGCATGCGCCGGGGATTGTTGTCCCAGGGCGCGCAGCCGGACACGAAGACGTTCACGTAGCCGCCGCAGCCCGCGGCCTGAGCATCCTGCACGGACAACAGGGCGCACCCAGTCAGGAACGCGGCGGTGAAGATAGGCATTCCTCTCATCGCGAGACCCCCTACCGACGTACGCCAATGCCGTTATCGGAGATCAAACCCCCGCGGTTGTTGCTGATCAGGCCACTGCGGTTGTTGCTGATCAGGCCGCCGCCCTGGTCGGATATGAATCGGTTGCCGGTGGTCGGCTGAACGATACGCGGTGCCGGCCGGGGCTGCGCAATCCGGGGCTGGACCACTGGGGCACTCAGCCGGGGCGCCTGATAACCGGGAGTACCGGGCATCCTGCGGGGGTTGTTGTCCCAGGGCGCGCAGCCGGAAACGAACACGTTTACATAGCCGCCGCATCCTGCAGCCGATGCCGATTGAGGCATCAGGAAGGTCAGCGCGACTGCCGACAAAATAAACGACACCCTGGTTGTTGTCATGTTGCTCCCCAATGACTGTGGCCAGCCCTCAACGATCGACCGGACTTCAGTGGCTCATTCGCTTCCTTAGGAAACGAGCCGTGACGTCGCATGCCGACGATTGGTGTTGATCGCCGCTAACTGCGTTCGCTCGAATTCGGCTCCTGCCCAGATCGGGCTGGAGCGCTATATACATAGCTCACTGAGCTATTTCGTGCAAGCGCGCCTGCGAGTTGTCGGTATGCCGGAATGGGCTGCCGACGGCCGTCGCGCCGCAATCTTCGTTGGCCGAGCCGGGCATGCCGTCACACGGAGACGGGAGCCGCCGTGCGGCGGCGCGCGGCATCTATCTGGGCTTTGCGCGCGTTTCCATTAGGTCGGCTCGCTCTCTTACCCGGCGCCGGCGCGGAGCATAGAATCGGGGTGCGGTTTCCATCGCGGCGCCGCAAAACGAACCGCGGCGCAGCGCGACCCGCTCTGCGACTTGCGCGGACCAGGCCAACGTGGGATGTCGGGTTGGAACTGCATCCTGTTACCCTGAACAGGCCCTGAGCGGCGCTCGTCCTTTGCCAGGGAACATTTGATGCTGCGATCCGGCGTCACATAGTGCTGCAGGTCGAACGTCAGGCCAGTCGATGACGAAAAAGACCATTCAGACTGCCGTGCTGGCCCGACTCGTGGAGCAAACGAGCCGCGCGATCCATTCCCGAGGCCACAGCCACGGACTGTTCCCCGCGCAGTGGACCGCCCTTCGTTACTTCGCGGGCGCTGACCCCTCGCTTTGCAGCTCCAGCGCCCTGGCGGCCTACCAGGGCATGGCGTTCGGGCCGGTGTCGCGAACGGTCCGAACCCTGATCGCCAAGGGACTGGTGCGAAAGGTTGGCGTTGCCACACCTGGCCGCTTTGAGCTTGTCGCGCTTACGCAGACCGGGCGAGCCCTGCTCGCCAGCGATCCGATGACAGAGGTTGTCGAGGCGATTGAAGGGCTGTCGGCGCCGGACAGGCACTCGCTCGCCGTGGCGCTCGAGGCGATCGTGTTCCGGCTTCAGGATGCCGACGGCGATGATGGCCTCACACCCGAGGCGTGAGGCCCTCGACGAGAGCAACAAGACGCCGGTCGTCGAACGGTTTCAAGAGGACATGTTCGGCGCCCCATACCTCGGCCAGTGAACCTGCAAGTTCGATGGAGAGTTTGGGTCCCCCACCGGTAATGGCAATTACGCGCGGCCCGCCGGATTGGTCGCGCAACTGCTTTATCAGCCGCAGGCCGTCGCCATCGGGCATCCACAGATCGGTGACGACGACGTCAAAGGCTTCGGACTCGATTCGCGACAGCGCCTGTTTTCCGCTCGACGCCAGCGACACGGCATGGCCCGCTGCTTCAAGTGCGGTGCTGATGGAAACCTGAACGGCCGGCACGTCGTCAACCACGAGAATCTTCACGCAAGTTCCCCTCGTGCAATGCCAGTTGTTCCACCGCCGCCAGCGATACGGTCACGCGCGTGCCTTTGCCCAAGACCGATGTGATCTTGAGCTCGGCGCCCCATTTCGACGCTAACCCCTGCACGATCGAAAGGCCAAGCCCCGTGCCTTCGCCCTGCGGCTTCGTCGTAAAGAACGGCTCGGAGGCCCTGCGAAGAGTTGCCTCGTCCATGCCGACGCCGTCATCGACCACCGTCAGCTCGAACAAGCCACCCTGAGCGCCCTGGACGAGGCGATAGCTGAGGCTCACCGCGCCACCACTCGTGGCGTAAAGAGCGTTGGTCACCAGATTGGCGACGACCTGGAATGCTTCCGCGACTGGAACTATCGGGCCGCGCTCTGTTTCGAGGTGCGTTTCGAAGTGCGCCGATGCGGGCACGAGCGCGCGCAGTTCCTCCGCAATCTCGGCGAGAGCCGCGCCGAGCGGCGCGCGCCTGCCGTCATTGGGAATGGGCCGCACGGACGACAGGAGCGCCGCCACGATTTCGGCTGCGCGCATGCCGGACGCGTGCACGATCTCCAGCCATCGACGCCGCCCGTCACTCTCCTCCAGGCTTTCGCCGGCAAGGCGGCTCAGGTTGATCATCGGGTGCAAGAGGTTGTTGATCTCATGGGCAACGCCACCCGCCATCTGCCCGATCGCCGCCAAGCGACGCTGCCGGTTGGTGCGCTCTGTTTCCATCACCTCGTCGGACACGTCCGAGACGATACCTCGCCATCCGCCTTCGGCGATCGGCACCGCCGACAGGCGCAGATGCCGGAGACCGCGGTCGGCATCTTCGCGCAGCACAGGTGCTCGCGACAGGCCGGCCCCAGGTTCGAGACGTGCACCTCCGTCGTGCTCCAATACCGATTGGATGGCGAGGCCCACCGCGAGCCCGGCCGTCGCGCAGGCCGGCCCGGACGCGAAAACGATCCGACCCGATGGATCGGTTTCCCAAAAGCTGTCGGAGGCGCTTTCCGCGAAGGCTTTCAAGCGCTCCGCATTTTCCGAAACGGCAAGAGTGAGGGCGTTTTCGCGCCTGCGGATATCACTCGCGGCGGCGATTCCGGCCAGCAGTAGCGACGCGGCAAAAGCCGGATAGAACAGGTTGATCAGGACGGGATTGAAACCGTCGTGGGGGACAAGGTCAGGTATCAGCCGCGCGATCCCCGTCGCTTATGCCGGCACCCAGCACAGGATGAAGAGCAACGCGGTCCGCGGCTGCCTGATCAGCGTTGCGAGCACCAGTCCCAGAATCGCGGCAATGGTTGCCAGCCCGATGAGGGGACTGAGACGGCGGAGGATGAGAAAGCCAGTCGCCGTCGCGATTGCCGCAGCGACCGTCAGGGCGGTCAGGACCCAGACGGACGCGCCCAGAATGCGCGCCAGCCGCGGAAACTCAGCCTTCGTGTGAAGCACATTCAGCGCATAGAATAGCGACGCCGTGTAGATGACGAACGTCGCGGTGATGGAGACGATCCGCGACAGGTCAGCCGCGCCGGGAAGGAGGTAGGTCTCGAGGAACGCCTGATCGCCGAGAATGTGGAAAATGAAACTGAGAGCAAGGATCGCGAGGGCTCCCATCGCGGCATCCCGGCTCCCGATGGCGGCCGAGGCGAGATACACGAACAGCGCCGCCAGAACACCGAGCACCAGTCCGAAGAACATCATCTCAGCCGCGTAGGTGCCGAGATAGCCCGCCTCGTTCTGCACCCAGACCGAAGCCCGCATCGACGACGGCGTATGGAAGCGGATGAACACCGTCTCCCCACGCGCGCTTTCCGGCAGTGTGACAGTCGGATACCGCGTAGCCAGCCGCGCCGCTTCCGGCACGACGCCCAGACGCCACCTGCGGACGTCCCATCCGCCGTCATGC
>DAIQPV010000296.1:0-3991 GCA_036787145.1 Rhodospirillales bacterium | reverse complement strand
TGGACGTGGTGACCCGGGACATGTTCATCGGCCAGCGGCTGACTGCATCCCTGGAACTGACGCCCTGGAATCAACGCGCGGCGGCGAAAGCGATCACCTTCCGGCCACAGGTTTCGGTGCAGAAGGTGGCGGGCCATTCGGTCGAGGGCGTCGATTACTTCGATCGTCAACCAATCCATTTCGACGAGGTCGATCTGGTCGTTCCCGTCGTTCACGAGGTCCCGGACGAGGATCTTTATCTGGCACTCAGGCACGCGGGCCTGCGTGTCTTCCGGGCGGGCGACTGCGTGGCACCGCGGTACATGAGCCAGGCCATCCTGGAAGGCTACCGCGCCGGGCGGGGGGTCTGACATGACCGGTCCTTCGCGCCTCCTGTTCACGCCGCTCAAAGTGGGCAGCATCACCGTCCAGAACCGGATCGTCTTCTCGGCGCACCTGACCAATTACGCCGAAGACTTCATGCCGAGCGACCGGCATGGCTACTATTACCGCGAAAGAGCCCGAGGCGGCGCCGGACTGATCATCACCGAAGAACACTCGACCCACCCCACCGACCACCCCTACGAGAAGCTGATCCATGCGTTCAATCCGGCAGTCATTCCCGGCTACCGGCGGATCACCGAGATGGTGCATGCCGAGGGCGTGCCGATCCTGGCGCAGATCAACCACAACGGCGGTCAGGGCAGCGGCATGTTCACCCGGTTGCCCGCCTGGGCACCCTCGGCGATCGCCGATCCGCTCTTCCGCGAAGTGCCGAAGGCGGTGGAGCTCGAAGACATCCAGCAGATCATCGAGGGCTATGCCACGGTCGCGAGCTACACCAGGCGCGGCGGCTTCGACGGCGTCGAGCTGCAGTGCTCGCACTCCTCGATCGTCCGGCAATTCCTGTCGCGCAGCACCAACAAACGCACCGACGGCTACGGCGGCAGCCTGGAAAACCGGGCGCGGCTGCTGCGCGAAATCATCGGCGCGATCCGGCTCGCGGTCGGCCGGGATTACGTGCTGAGCGTGCGCCTGTGCGGCGACGAACTGATCCGCGACGGCATCACCATCGAGGAAGCCGTTGATCTGGCGGCCATGCTGGAACGCGACCGGCTGATCGACTGCATCAACACCTCCATCGGCACCGCAACCCAGACGCTTTACATGATCGAAGCGTCGATGCGCATTCCGCCCAACTACGCGATGTTTATCCCGTCGGCGATTCGCAAGGCGGTGCAACTGCCGGTCATCGGCGTCGGCCGCGTCAAGGATCCGATCCAGGCGGAGCGCATCCTCTCGGAGGGCCATGCCGATCTGGTCGGTGTCGTCCGCGCCCAGATCGCCGACCCGGAATTCGCGCGAAAGGCGCGCGAGAACCGGGCGGAGGACATCCGACTCTGCCTGTCGTGCAACCAGGAATGTGTTGGCCGGATGGGCCTGAACCGCTGGCTCGGCTGCATCGAAACGCCGGCCACCGGCCGCGAGCAGGGCATCGGCGTCGGCACCCTGCAGCGGGTGGCGAAGCCGAAGCGGGTGACGGTGATCGGTGGCGGCCCCGCCGGCCTCAAGGCGGCCGTGACCGCCGCCCGGCGCGGGCACAAGGTGACGCTGCTGGAAAAGGAAAACCAGTTGGGCGGGCAGATCCTCTGGGCGGTCCGGGTCACCAACCGCGCGGAGTTCGGCGATATCGTCCGCAACCTGCTGCGTGAGATCGAGCAGCTTGAGGTCGAGGTGCGAACGAACGTCACCGCCGACGCCGAGATGGTGCTGGCGATGAAGCCGGACGCAATCATCGTCGCCACCGGCTCAAAGCCCGACCGGGCGGCCATACCGGGGGCGGACGGGCCCGCCGTCGCCGACGTGACCGACATTCTCTCCGGTCGGGTGATGCCGGGTAAACGCGTGCTGCTGATCGACCGGCTCGGTTTCCACGAGGCCACCAGTACGGCAGAGTTCATGGCCGAGCAGGGCTGCGAGGTCGAAGTGGTGACGCAGACGCTCTACGTCGGCCAGGATCTGGGCGTGACGCTCGACCTGGAGAACTGGTATCGGCAGGCGCGCCGGCTTGGCATTAAGTGCACGCCCAATCACTCCGTCCTCAGTATCGAGGATCGGGTCGTGACCGCGCTGCACAATTACAGCGGCCAGATTGTCCACTTTGCGCCGGCCGATACGATCGTGCTTTCGGTTCATCGGCGGGCTGAATGCCGAGTCTACACCCAGCTCAAGGGCAGGGCGGCGGAGCTCCACCGCATCGGTGATTGCGTCGCCCCTCGGCGGGCACACGCGGCGATCATCGACGGCGAAAAAGCGGGGAGGGCGGTGTGATGGCGAGGCCCGTGGTCGTCATCGCCGAGACGGCTTTCGGCGAATTGACCCCAGCGACGCTGGAGTGCGTGGAAGAAGCCCGCGACGTGGCCGACAGCATCCGCTCCAGCGTCCACGTCCTCCTGCCCGGCCATGACGTCGCCGCGTTGACCGACGAGCTTTCCGCCCATGGCGCCGACCGGGTGACGGTGGTCGAGGACGAAGCGCTGGCCCAGTTCAGCGCCGATGGCTGGCTCGCAGCGCTGGCCCCGGTCCTGCAGGCGGCAAAGCCGGATTTCACGCTGGCGCCCGATACGGGGTACGGCCGGGCGTGGCTGCCCCGGCTGTCCGCCCGCTGGCGGATCCCGATGTCGACCGCCTGCATTCGCGTCAAGGTCAGCGATGAAGGATACCCGGAAGTGTTCCGGGCCAGCCATCATGACAAACTGCACGAGCGGCAGATTTGGGCGCGCGGAACCACCGTCATGGTGCTGATGTCCCCCGGTGTGAGGGGTGTCGGCCCGGGCCAGACGGGCCGGCAGACCGATGTCGAGGTGATCAACCCAAGCCTTGATGCGTCTTCGTTCCGCGACCGGACGCTGCGCACGCTGCCGCCCGATCCGCACGACGTGGATCTGTCCGATGCCGAACGCATCGTTTCCGGCGGTCTTGGCGTCGGCGGTTCAGAGGGGATGGCGCAGCTGCAGCAACTGGCCGACGCGCTGAAAGCATCGCTCGGCGGCACGCGGGTGGTCGCCGATCGCGGCTGGCTCGCCGCCGACCGCTTCATCGGCGTGACCGGCAAGATCGTCGCACCCAAGCTCTACCTGGCGCTTGGTGTCTCGGGAGCCGGCCAGCACGTGGCCGGCATCACCGGCAGCGAAAACGTCATCGCGATCAACACCGACCGAACATCGCCCCTGCTCAAGATGGCGGACCTGGGCGTCGTCGGAAACCTGCACCAGATCGTCCCGATCCTCATCCGCAAGCTGCGGGAGCGGGCCAGGTCTGCGGCTGCGGCAAACTTCGGCACCCCGGGTGCCACGCCCATCGTTCCGCCTCCCGCTCCACCCGGGCCGGTCGTGCCGTTCGGACGCCGAACCGCCGGTGAAGCAGATGCGGGCGATGACCGATCGGGTGCCGGCGGCTCGCAGCCTTGGGGAAAAGAGGTGCGGCAATGAGAGCGCCGAAGCCGACCGACCATTTCGACGTGATCGTCGTTGGCGCCGGCCCGGCCGGAAGTGCCGCGGCGCTGACCGCCGCGCGTGCCGGACTGAACGTGCTGCTGGTCGAGCGCGGTGAATATCCTGGCGCAAAGAATGTCTCCGGCGCAGCCTTCTACGGCAGCGCGATCCTGAACAAGCTCATCCCCGACTGGTGGAAGCAGGCGCCGGTCGAGCGGTACATCTGCCGCCGGGACGTGCTGCTGATGTCGCCGACCACCGCCGTCTCGCTCGATTTCCGCTCGACAAGCCCGGCCTATGTCGAACCGCCGTACAACGGATTCACCATCCTGCGGCCCAAGTTCGACCGCTGGTTCGCGGCCCAGGCGGAAGCCGCCGGCGCGTTCCTGCTCACCTCGACCGTGGTCGATGACGTCATCATCGAACGCGGCAGGGTGACGGGCGTCAGGGTGCGGCGCGCTGACGGCGAACTTCGCACCGACGTGGTCATTGCCTGCGATGGCGCCAACTCCTTTCTG
>DAIQPV010000295.1:0-4006 GCA_036787145.1 Rhodospirillales bacterium | reverse complement strand
AGCCCGCGGACCGGCGGCGCAGCCGCAAGGCCGAATTCTCAGGCCGGGTCTCTCGTTCCCGGCATCTCGGCCAACCCGGCTGCGATCCTCCCTGCCGCCCGTCCGGCACCGCAAGGCCTCACGCGACATCCTTGCTGGGCGCCAGCGGCGGCGGCAGGACGCTCAGGGCCTGGCCGATAAACATCTTCACCGCGTCCGGGTTGAAAGGCTTGGTCATGACGAAGGCCGGCTCGACATTTTCGCCGGTCAGCAGACGCTCCGGGTACCCGGTGATGAAGATGATCGGCACCTGGGTGCTCTTGAGGATGTCCCGGACGGCGACGATGCCGCTGCCGTCACCGCTGAGTTGGATATCCGCGAGAATCAGGGCCGGTTTCGTCGCTGCCGCAAGTTCGATCGCCTGATCCTGTCGGGCTGCGGTCGCACAGACCCTGTGCCCCATCTCCATGACGATCCGTGCCAGATCCATGGCGATCAGCGGCTCATCCTCGATAATCATGATCGGAACGGAGGTTTCCAGGTGGAGGGCCTGTTGTGCCTTCTCCAGAAGCTCCTGCGCTTCCTCGAGGCCGAGACCCACGATCGCCGCGGCATCGGCCAGGGAGAATCCTTCGAGAATGGTCAACAGCAGGATTTGCCGCTCGACCGTTGGCAGTTCTGCGAGCCCATGCTCGATACGCGGCACCGTCCCCGTCTGGTCGACATCCGCTACGGGAGTCCGCGCATTGATCGCTCTCCACCCCTCGTGGAACGCGTTGAACAGTTCGAACTTTGTCGGGTGCGTCGCCGGCCGGTTCGGTTCCGCCAGAATTGTCTCCAGGCATAACCGGACATAGGCGTCGCCGCGCTTTTGCGACCCGGTCAGGGCGCGGGCGTAGCGGCGCAGGTGCGGCAGAAGACTGACAATTTCCTTTGCGTCCAACGAGGTCATGTCGCGCGCCTCATCCGAGGAGATGTTTCTTCGCCGTCGAGCGTCGATCGATTGATTGCGGATCCTAGCACAGAAGGAACGGCGTGCTGAAGGTTCCAATGCAGGAAAGCCGTGCCAATGGGACGTTCTCTTCTCCGTGCATGGAACCTTCGGTCGCGTCCGCCGTTATGGTCTTCAGTCGAGGCAATTGCCACCGGTTAACGAGCAGATCTCTATCTTTCATGATCCGGGCCATGCATTATCGCCGAGTTTTGCTGAGTAGCGTGCAACCAACGGCAGGCGGGGGTCTGATAATGGCACCGCAGAAGACCAGATATCGGGCGATTCGCCGAACTTCTGGCGAAGAGCGGAAAGAAGGACCATGTCAGCAGGGCGAGGCCGCCAACGATACTGTTGAGGAACCGTTCGATCGCTGGCTGAAGGATAAGCTTCACGTTCTCTACGGACCGGTCGTGAACGAGCCGATCCCCGATGAATGGCTGCGGATCATTGAAGAATTGGGCAAGGGCCATAAACAGTGAGGTGGTCAGGGGACCATTCTCTTGAGAGGAGGAGATAATGGATACCTGTGTGGATGCCCCCTCTACCGAATTCTGCGCGCAACTTACCGCATGCCTCCCCCGGATGCGCTCATTTGCGCGGTTTCTCTGCCGGCGCGAAGACCTGGCCGATGACCTTGTGCAGGACACCGTCGTTCGGGCGCTGACAGCGGCGCACCAGTTTCAGCCAGGCTCGAACTTCAAGGCCTGGATCTTCACGATCATGCACAACCAGAATATCTCGAATTTCCGCCGCAAGAGGCCTCAGATCGCCTCGACCGAAGTGGATAATCCCAACACAGGCCAGATTGCACCGAACCAGATCGATGCATTGATTCTGCGCGATCTCGACAGCGCGATGCGCAAGCTGGCTCCGGCGCAGCGGGAAGCGCTGGTTCTCGTCGTCGTCAACGGATTGTCGTACGAAGACGCAGCGCAGGTCTGCAATTGCGCGATTGGCACGATCAAGAGCAGGGTAGCACGGGCGCGCACCGCGTTGCAGGACATGCTGATGGGACGCGACGGTCAGAGTGCTGCGGAAGATGGGCCGCAGGAGGCAGCGTCGCTCGCCGCAGACCGCCGTCATGATGACCGAACCTCCGACGGGATTCCGCCTTCGGGTGAAGCTCCCGTCGTGGCGATGCGCATGGCGGCGAGGCGGTCGGGCAGCAAGACCCTCTCACCCGGTGCCGCCTTCCCAACCGGATAGTCTGTCGCTCAACCGCACGGAAAGGGCGCGTTGTGCTGATGGGCAGAGCGCGCCTTTCGCTATGCGAGCCTGCTTCCAGTCCGGAATGCCTGCCAGGCGCTTGACGGGCAGGGGGGTGGCCTAACGGTCTGACGTGGGCGCTATCGGCGAGCGCTCGCTGATTGCTTGGCGGTTCTCGTCGAGCACTGGAACCTAGCGGAATCTATGCCCCGTCGTGCCAAGCGGCTGAGAACCATCGCGCGGTGCGACCGGCAATTGCTGTCAGCGCGTGAATGGCTGCAACTTTGCCGACGGGCGGCGACGGCGGGCCCGCGAACCTGTGGTGGAATTGGTGAGCTCAGTATTTTCAGCTGATAAAATCGTCAGTTTAAGAAGATTGTTGCGGGTCGTTCACCATGTGCCGGGGCGACTGCGTGTCCGGTTCGTGGGCGCGGGGGGGCCAGCTTTACACGTGGGATCACTCCGGGATTTCCGGCGGTTCGTGGAAGACATCCCCGGGGTGGAGCGCTTGCGGATCTCGCCGGCGACACTTTCGGCGGTCGTCGAATACGATCAAAGTGCCCTGCCTCCCGGCGAGTGGGATACTCTGATCAACGGCCCGGAACAAGCCGCCCGGCAGGCCTTCGACAGGCTTACGGCGGCTTCCCAAGCAGGATAGGAGAGCAAGACGTGACCGATAAAACGACCGCAAAGGGCGACCACCAGCAGCGAGCTAAACTCGCGCCGGACAGCGCTGGCGCGGCACATGAGAAACTGGATAAAGCCCCGGGGGCGGGCTCCGAACCAGCCGGCGGCGCTCTCGTCTGCCGTCACGGGGGCCAGCGGAGCACGGCATTGCAGCTGGTTGGGGAGGCCCGGCCGATCCTCCCCAGCGTGGGCACCATCGTTCAGGCCGGTGCCTTCGGCGCGGCGCTCGGTGGCATGACCACCGGCGTGATGGAGATGGCGCGCGTCCAACGGGGCGAGATCAGCAGCGACGAGGCGATCCGCAACGTCGTCAAGAGCAGTGCCCAGGGTGCGGCGACAATGGCGGTTGCCGCGGTGGCGGCACAGGTGGTTCGCTCCCATCCGATATTCGGCTTCGTCGCTCTGGCCGCCGCCGGCGTCGGTGCTCTCGCCATTCTCAGCGGCGCCAGCGCTGGACCTGCGCAGGCGCCGCGGACGGCCAACCTGCCAAGCAAGCCGGCGCCGGGCGCGAAAAAAGCCAATCCAGCCTAAGACTGGGCGCAATTCTGGCGCTCGATTTGTTCGAACAAGGAAAACCGGATGTACAATCAGATCACGCCATTCACCCACACCGTCACCAGCGGCAACTTCCTTGCAGGATTTGGAGCCGGGGCGGTGGTGACCCTCCTCGCGACCAATCCCGCTGTGCAACAGGCGCTGTTCAGGGCGGTCGCGAGAACCTCTCACATGATCGCCGCCGGCTTCGCCGAGGCAAAGGAGCGCTTCCACGACGCGCAGGCGGAAATCCAGCACGAGGCCGCGCAGGAGCCGGAAGCTTCGTAAGTCGTAGCGTCCTAAGATCGGACGAACCGATGCGCGTGGTCCATGAGCTGCCGGGCCGGATCCGCTTCCGGTGCGGGAGTTGCTGCGACAGCCGTCTGGGGGCTGAGTTCGCCGAAGCCTTGCCGCACGCGGTGCGGGGAGTGCGCCATGTGCGATCCAGCCCGATGGCGCGCTCCCTGGTCGTTGCATACGACGGATCGGAGGAGACGCGGGCGGCGCTGTTGGGTCTGATCGAGGCGACCCCGGTCGAACTCGTGCCGTACCGGCCGCAACCGAAGCCCACGGCCAAATACCTGCGCGGGACGCTGCTCTCGGCGA
>DAIQPV010000294.1:0-4014 GCA_036787145.1 Rhodospirillales bacterium | reverse complement strand
GTCGAGACCGGCGCCGAACGCCTGCAGGTCGTCTGCGGCGCGCCGAATGCGCGCGCCGGCATGAAAGGCGTGTTCGCCCCGGTGGGATCGGTCATCCCGGGCGGCGGCATCACCCTGAAGGCGGCGACCATCCGCGGCGTCGAGAGCGCCGGCATGCTGCTCTCCGAGCGGGAGATGGGGCTTTCCAACGAGCACACCGGCATCGTCGAACTGCCGGACGACGCCGTGGTCGGCTCGCCCGCCGCCCAGGCGATGGGGCTCGCCGACCCGGTCATCGATCTTGCCATCACCCCGAACCGCGGTGATTGCCTGGGCGTGCGGGGGATCGCGCGCGATCTGGCCGCGGCAGGGCTCGGAACGCTCAAGCCGCTGGACATGACGGCCATCGAGGGCCGCTTCGCGAGCCCGATCGGCGTGCGGCTCGACTTCAGCAGCGAGACGGCATCGGCCTGTCCGTTTTTCGCCGGTCGGCTGATCCGGGGTGTGCGCAACGAATTAAGCCCGGACTGGCTGCAACGGCTGCTCCTGGGCGCGGGACTGCGGCCGATCTCGGCCCTGGTCGATATCACCAACTTCCTCTCGCTCGATCTCTGCCGGCCGCTGCACGTCTTCGACGCCGACAAGCTGACCGGCAACCTCCACGTCCGTCTTGCCCGCGCGGGCGAGCGGCTCGCCGCGCTGAACGACCGGGACTATGACCTGACACCGACGATGACTGCGGTCTGCGACGATGCCGGCCCGCAGGCCCTGGGCGGGGTGATCGGCGGCGAACCCACCGGTTGCACCGCCGCGACCACTTCCGTCTTCCTGGAGTCGGCCCTGTTCGATCCGGTGCGCACCGCCGAGACCGGCCGCACCCTCGGCATTGCTTCGGACGCGCGCTACCGCTTCGAGCGCGGCATTGACGCCACTTCCGTCACCTGGGGCCTGGAGATCGCCACCTGGCTGATCCTCGAAATCTGCGGCGGCGAGGCCTCGGACGTGGTCGTTGCCGGAGCACTTCCCGCCGCCCGCCCCCCGATCCCTTTCCGCCCGCGGCGCGTGCGCGGCCTGGCGGGCCTCGACGCCTCACCGGAGGAGAGCGCGCAGGTCCTGTTATCCCTGGGGTTTGCCGGCGACTTCGAGGGGGAGACTTGGCAGGTCACGGTGCCGCCCTGGCGGAACGACATCGTGGGCGAAGCCTGCCCCGTCGAGGAAGTGGCCCGGATTCTCGGCTATGAGCGGATTGCATCGACTCCCATGCCGCGCGGCGATCGTCTGCCGAAACCGGCGATAACGCCGCTGCAGCGACGGAGCCTGCGGGCGAGAAGGGCGCTGGCTGCCCGTGGCGTCACCGAGGCCGTGACCTATTCC
The DNA here is from genome assembly GCA_036787145.1 of Rhodospirillales bacterium. Lineage (GTDB taxonomy): Bacteria > Pseudomonadota > Alphaproteobacteria > Rhodospirillales > Defluviicoccaceae > Defluviicoccus. The sequence continues at coordinate 2,661 of DAIQPV010000294.1, read as the reverse complement.
TTCATGTCGGGCCGTGCCGCCGAAGCGTTCAGCGGGTCCGATGCGGCTTTGCGCCTGGTCAATCCGATCAGCGCCGACCTCGACGTGATGCGACCGTCTGTGCTGCCGAACCTGATCCAGGCCGCCGGCCGCAACGCCGACCGCGGCCAGCGCGACGCGGCGCTGTTCGAAGTCGGCCCGCAGTACGCCGGGACCCGGCCGGAAGACCAGGTGTCGGTCGCGGCGGCGATCCGCACCGGGCGCACCGGCCCGCGCCACTGGGCGGAGGCCGCCCGTCCCGTCGATGTCTTTGACGCCAAGGCCGACGCGCTGGCGGTGCTTGATGCGCTGGGTGTGCGTCTCGAAAAGCTGGTGGTCGCGCGCGAAGCGCCGGCCTGGTATCATCCCGGGCGTTCCGCCAGCGTGAAGCTGGGCTCGCAACTGCTGGCGCACTTCGGCGAAATCCATCCCCACGCGCTGCGTGCCCTCGACGTGGCCGGCCCCGTCGCCGCCTGCGAGATCTTCCTGGAGGCCCTGCCGGTCAAAGGGGGCGCCGGCGCGGCCAGGCCACCGCTGGTGCTGTCGGCGCTGCAGCCGGTCGAGCGCGACTTCGCCTTCGTCGTCGATCCTGCCGTCGCCGCCGAAGCGGTGGTGCGCGCGGTGCGCGCCGCCGATCGGGCCTTGATCACCGAGGTGCGGGTGTTCGACCTCTTCGAGGGCGGCGCGCTGGGGGCGGACCGCAAATCGATCGCCGTCAGCATCACCTTGCAGCCGACCGAAAAGACGCTGACCGATGCAGAGATCGAGGCCGTCTCGGCAAAAATCGTGGCGCAGGTGGCGAAAGCCACCGGCGGCGCGCTACGCGGGTAGTGCGGCGGGAGATCGCCCGCAGCCGCTTCATGCAACCGCGGGCGTCGAAGAGCCTAACGCAGAGGGAATTTGGCGAGGAAAGCGTCGTCGCGGCCGTTGTTCGTACTGCCGAGATCGCCAGTCGTGTAGCCTGCCACGTACGCATTGCCGACGCGATCGACCGCGGCGGCCTGTGCACTGTCCCAGTCGCCGGAGGTGATGAAGCTGTCCCACAGCAACGCGCCAGCCCGGCCGAACTTGGCGACATAGGCCCCGTCGGCGGGATGTCCCCAGTCCGATCGCCCCGTCGTTGTGATCCTGTCCGCGCCATCGACCGCGAGGCCCCGGATATCTGGATCGCGTCCGACCGGAGAGTACTCCTCGATCCAGCTCAGGGTTCCAGCTGTCGTGTACTTGGCAAGCCAGGCTTTCGAGCCTCGCGCGCTGGTTGTCTTGAACCTGCCTTGTGTCAGTCCACCGACGACGACGTTGCCGTTGGAGTCCACGGCGACGGCGTTGCCGTAGTCGCTGTCCGCATCGAGCGAGTCAAGCTGTTGCTGCCACAGAATTTTGCCGGTTGGATCAAGCTTCGCAACCCAGGCGTCGCGCCCCAGGTTCGACGGATTGGGGCCACCAAACGATCCTCTGGTAGTTCCGACAAGGACGACATTACCGTTCTTGTCGGTGGCGACGCCATTACAGTCGTCGTATTCGTCGCTGCCGTATCGCTTGCTCCATAATGGCGCTCCGCTCTGGCTGTACTTTACGAGAATAACATCACTATTGGCATAAATGCTGCTGCTGGTACCTCCCGCCGCGTAAATGTTGCCCAAGCGATCGACCGCTAGATTTTGGTTTATAATATTTCTACACCGGTGAAATTTAGAGCTTGGGGCGAGGGGGTGTCGGGCCAGCCCGCGTGCGCCGTTGCTCAGCAGCAGCCGGCTCCGGATAACTCCTATGCCTTCAGCAGCTCATCAAGACGCGGCTTGGCGGTTCCGGTCGATCGCGGTAACGGTGGTGCTTCCGGCTCCAAGTGTCTTTTCGAGCCAGTCGGCGATCCGTTGCGCCGGTTTTTCCCAGTCGGCGTCCAGCATCATCGCGTGGCCCATTCCGGGAAAAATCTCCGCCCTGGTGCGATAGGTATCGGCGGTGGCGTGCAAGGCCCCTTTAAAGATGAATTGATCCTTTCCGGCGCCGAGAACGAGAACCGGGGTATCCAGCATCGGCAGCGATGGCGGCAGGTCCAGGCCCAGCAGATCGAGATTGATCAGCAGCGATTCCTCCTGGAAGCGCGGCATGCACCGGCGAACCACGTCCCTGGGCGTGGCGTCGGAAAACAAGGCTCGGCTGATCGCCTGTCCTCCGGACGAGTCCGGCCCGATGGACAGCGAGAAGGTCAGTTCGCCGAATAACTTGGGATTGGTGAAGGCCATGCCGAACAGCGTTCCGACGGTGCCGTGCGGGGGGGCAGACGCCATGAGGACGGCAGCGGGCATCGTGCATCGGTGCAGCAGCTTCTGCACGATCATCCCGCCCAGGGAATGGCCAATCAGAACCGGCGCCGGCGAGATGCCGGCCAGCACCTGCTCGACATCGGCAACGTAGTCGCGGAGCCGGGCGAAGCGGACCTTCTCCTGTCCCTCACTCTTACCGTGGCCGCGCAGGCTGAGCGCATGCACCTGCCAGCCCCGCTCGGCAAACCAGGGCAGGTAGTGCTGGTCCCAGATCCACGCCCCGCTGAAGGCGCCGTGAACAAACACCAGCGGCGTCGGCCGCGCCCCTTGCTTGGGTGCGCGTGAGATCACTTCGAGGCGCATACCGGCATCCCTG
>DAIQPV010000293.1:0-4050 GCA_036787145.1 Rhodospirillales bacterium | reverse complement strand
TTCTCCAGACCCTCGGGGTCGCAGTCGTGGGCGCTGACCGGCCAGTCGAGGCGGCGGTCCAGGTCCGAGATCTGCTCGGCCGCGCGGATCAGGCGCATGGCCCCCAGCCCGTCGCGCGCCACCAGAGCCGCCGAGGCAGAGCGCAGGGCCAGACGGGCCAGATCGCTGTGGTGCGGCACCGCCGGGGGCACGGCCGCGGCCGCCGCCCGGGCCATGTCGCGCAGATGCGGCGGCAGACCGGGCGGGATCAGGGAGGGATCGTCGGCGGATTGCGCCCGCGCGGCGGCGGCGCGGGTCCAGCCGCCGCGCTGGGCGCGTTTGCGGATGGCGTTTTCGGTCACGCCGAAGTCGCGGGCCAGGGCGGGCGCCGACTCCCCGGCCAGAAACCGCGCCTGCACCACCTGCCACTGACGCGACCCCAGGACGTGCGGCGACCCCATCAGACGGTCTCCGGCGCGGCCGCCGCCGCCGGTGCGGACCGGGCCGCCGTTGCGGACGGGGCCGCCGTCAGGCGGCGGTCGAGATCGCGCTCCAGCGCCTCGGCGTGCCGCAGCAGCCGATGCCGCCGCCCCCGGCCGCCCTGCCGCTCGGCGTGATTTATCGCGATCTGTACCAGGACAGACTGAGCGCGAAACCTTTTGACCTGACAGACCGGAGAGCCGGATTCGGCCCGCGCGCCCGGCGCGACGCCGAAGCCGTGCGGCGGATCGCGCCAGCCGGAAAGCCCCGGCCCGCCGGGGTTGCAGAGGGTCAGTCGGGCGGCGGGAACAAAGATGGACATGGACGCCTCCTGAAGGTGGGGGAGGAGTCTGGATCAGGCGGGAACCTAGGTGCGTTGATTGTGGCAGGGGCGGCAGGGTGCACTCGTTCTTTCATAGGCCTCGCGGGCATCGCCTCCCCGTTCAGCGAGACCGAACGCCGCCACTCCAGCGCGATCCTGAGCCGGGCGTGCGGGCGCGACGCACCGGCGCGGATCAGGGGATTCGGCCGGCGGCGAAAGGGGAGCTGAAATGTCCCTTCGGCGTGGCGGGCTTAGCGCCATACGCAATTTACGCGCGAAAAGTTCTTGTGCCGGATGGGTCGCAACCTATCATTACCTTGAGGGGAGCGCGTCATGAGCATTGAGAAAGCGGCGGCGCAGCCGCGGCCAAAGCCGCAGACAGTCGAAACGAACAAACTGCGGGCAAACCCGCATAACCCTCGGATGCTCTTCGACGAGGATCCGATGGAGACGCTCAAGGAGTCGATCGCGAAGGTCGGCATTCTTGTGCCCCTTACTGTCTACCGGGCGGAAGGCTCCGAAAACTTCACTATTCTCGACGGCCAACGTCGGTGGACCTGCGCGACAGCCTTGGGAATGCCGGAGGTGCCGATCAATGAGGTGCCAGAGCCTTCGCTCACCGAAAACATCGTCACGATGTTCCAGATCCATAAGCTCCGGAAGGACTGGGAGCTCATGCCGACCGCGCTGAAGTTGGGGGTCCTGATGGACCACCTAGATGAACGTCGGGACCAAGTGCTGGCATCGCTCACCGGGCTCGACACCGCTGTCGTGGGGCGATGCAAGAAGCTTCTCACGTTTGAGCCGCAGTACCACGACATGATGCTTCACCCCGACCCGAGGAGGCGGCTTCAAGCAGACTTGTTCATCGAGATGTATCCAATCGTGACAGACCGATCCGTCACCAAGGCGGAATGGTTCAACCGGATCGACATGATCGATGCCTTCATCCGGAAACACATGGAGAAGCTGTCTGGCTTCAGGGCCGTCACTGATTTTCGTAAGATTAAGGCCTACCTCACCGCGGCCCGAAAGGCCGGTCGCGAGGACGAGACAGTCAGCAGGCTCCGCGACCTCGTTTACCGTGATGATGTCCTGATTTCCGATCTTGAGGTGGATGCCGCCCGTATCCACAATACGGCGGACGGATTGGTTCGCTCGATTTTGAGATTGCGAAACGAACTTGTGGCGTTGGACGTCGAGGAATTCGCGGCCGAGGATGACCTCTGGCGAGAGATCGAGGATTTCGTTCAGGCACTCCGGGCGAAGCTGCTCGACGCGGAGCGGCGGCCGGTATGAGTGATGCGGGTATTGGGGCCGCGGTGCAGTTGCCCGCGACAGAAGAACAACTGTCGGCGTGGGAGGCCCGGTTTCGCCCGTATCGCCGCCACCCTTCCCGCGAATGCTTGATCGCTTGGCTGTGCCAGTTTTCCGAAGAGCATCAGACTATCGCGCATCGCGTCTTGGATAGCGTGATCCTCTTGAGTGAGGACGACATTCTTCAGGGCTACAAGGGGACGCTGGAGAGTTTGCCGGGCTGGAGCAAGAAGCCCGATGAACGCTCGGGCCGTTGGTTCTTTGTCGGCATGGGAGATGCCGGTGAAAGTGGCCAAGCCATGCTCCGGCTCTTTAGGGAGGCGAATGGGCTCGCTGCCGACCGCTGGCAAAGCCTTTGCGTAATGCCCCGGGAACTCCCTGGACTCGCGCTGAAAGCCGTTGATAGTGTCGTTTTCGTCGACGATTTTGCTGGAAGCGGCCAGCAGATGGTAGACTACTGGCCCATCATCGAAGAACTCGTCGCTTCAGAAGCTCATTGCTATCTCGCGCTCTCCGCGACCACAACGCGCGCGGAAGCCGAAATCCGAGCCCACACGGAGTTCGACATCCGAGCGCCACTGGTCCTCCAAGAGGAGCACAATTTGTTCTCTGAGGCGTGCACGACGTTCACGAACGAAGAGAAGCGACTGCTGGAAGAATACGGTAAACGAGCTTCGAAGTCACAACCGCGCGGTTTCAACGATTGCGGGCTCGCGATTGTTCTCAGCCACAAGACCCCCAACAATTCGGTGCCGATCCTGCACGCCAACCACGACAATTGGATCAGTCCGTTCCCGCGCCAACTGATCCAAGTCGCCGCTTGAGCCTAGAAGGAAACGAACATCGCTTCGGTAACTCTCCCTCGCTTCGTCGCGTTCGAAGCGAGGGTGGACGGGCGCTCAAGCTGTACGAGCCGAAAATCCTCATATAGTGCGATGACGTCGGCGTGGTCAGCGTTCGAAACGATCACGTGCACACCACGATCTGCGAGGCGGCGAGCCACCGCGGCAAGGCGCTCCTGATCCGCCCAGCTGAACAGCCGCTCGTTGTAGTCACGGAAGCCATTCAGATTGTGCTTTGTCACATACGGCGGATCGAGGAACACGAGATCGCCCGAACGAGGGTTTCGCAGCGTCTGCGCAAAATCACACTGCGTCAGAGTGATGCCAGGATGCTTCAAAATCGCCGCACAGCGTTTGAGGTTCGCCTCGTCAAAGACAAAGTCGGATTGGGGGGCGCCGTAGGGGACATTGAACTGGCCGCGACTGTTAACTCGATAGAGGCCGTTCCAACAGGATTTGTTCAAATATAGGAACTCTGCTGCCCGGGCCGGGTAAGCGAGACTTCTGCTACCGCGGATGTCATAGAAAATCGCCTTGTCCGGCTTCATGGGGCGCAGGTAGTCGGACAGGTAATCTACGTTGTCTCGAACCGCCTTCCAAACGCCGACGACCTCTTCGCTCAAATCAGACAGAGATGCACGTTCCGGCCGTAGTGCAAAAAAAAGCGCCCCGGACCCCAGAAAAGGCTCGTAGTAACGACCGTAAACAGACGGAACAAAAGGCAGAATTTGACTCAGCAAGCGCTGCTTGGATCCCGCCCATCGCAGGAACGGCCGCGCATCGACCGTCGCGTTCCATTGATCTTTTGATGGGGCTTCGGCCTTCTCGTGCATACCTCGGAGTAGCCAATTCGGGACTCAGGGGAAAGTGTACCGCTCAATGCAGCCGAAAAAGCGCGATTGCTGCGGTAAGACGAGTCTGCCGTTCGAAGGTGGCGGCCTCCATCCGGGACTGTCAGCGGATCAAAACAAGTCCTCGCGAGCAGCCAAGCCTCTCCAACATTCGAGCCGCGGCCCCCTACCGCCCCTTCCTGAACCGCTCCGCCTTTTCCACCTTCGCCTCCGCCCGCCACCGCTTGGGCGCGGCCTTGTCCACCTCTTCGTCCGCGCC
>DAIQPV010000006.1:0-26825 GCA_036787145.1 Rhodospirillales bacterium | reverse complement strand
GGCGGCGCAGGAGGGCGGGAAGTTCCGGCTTGGCAGCCTCGGCGTCACCGAGGGGGTCGAGATCAAGCTGCGCGACACCACGACCGAGCCGAACACCAACGCCACCATCGACATGCAAGCGCTGCAGGTGATGAATCTCGACACCGGCGATCCGAGCCAGCGCACGCAGGTTCGCATGGAGGCAACGATCAACCAGTTCACCGAGTTGTCGGTCGCAGGATGGGCGGCGCCTTTTGGCGGCCAGCCCGATTTCGACCTCAACGCGCGGTTGCGCCGCCTGGAATTGCCGCCGCTTTCGCCTTACGCGGCTAAAGCGATCGGCGTGAATGTCGAAAGCGGCCGCCTCAGCCTCGACGTCGGCGCTTCCGCCGACGCGGGCAACCTCAAGGGCCTGCTGGACCTCACCCTGCGTGATCTGAGTTTCAGCACCCTGTCGGCGGCCGATGCGCAGCGGTTGTCTGCCTCGGTCGGCGTCCCGATCGAAACCATCGTCGGCCTGTTGCAGGACGACCAGGGCCGCATCAAGCTGAGCCTGCCCATCTCCGGCAACTTGGCCAACCCCGCCTTTGATCCCACCGACGCCATTCGCCAGGCCCTGACAGGCGCGTTGCAGGCCGCCGTGCTGGCTCCCTTCCAACTGGCATTCGCGCCGGTGGCGCTGATCGCCAAGGCGGCGGGCGCTGGCGGCAACACGATGGGGTTGCAACCGGTGCCGTTTTCAGCCGGCGTCGCCAAACTCGAAGGGACATCAGCGGATATGGTGAGCGGCCTCGCCCGCGTGCTGCAGGAGCGGGACAAGCTGCAGATCAAGGTTTGCGGCCGTGCGACCGCATCGGACCTGACGGCAGCGCTGCGCGCCGACGGCGCCCCCGAGAGCGGGCCGGAACGCGATGCCGCTGTCGAACGGCTGGCCCCCGACCTCTGGTCCCTGGCGGGCGAACGGACAGCGCGCGTTCGCGACGCTTTGATCAACGACGGCGGCGCCAGTGCACGCCAGGTCGGCGAATGCCGCGTCGTCTACGACCCCACCGACACCGGCCCACCCCGGGTCGAGGTGACGCTGTAGCCCCGCCGGACAAGACTCGGCTCGGCAAGTCAAGGCGGGCGACGATCACAAGCTGTTACCGACGTGGTCTCGCCGGCAATGGAACAAAGGCCATCCCGAACTCCTTTCTGTCCTACCTGCTTTCTCGACGAGGAGAGAGATATGTTGAAGCTTGCGGCTGTCGCCTATCTTCCTGCCGCCGCAGCGTTGTTCGGGCTGTTGGTGCTTGGCATCACCGTAGTTTTTGGAAGGGTGGACGACTTCGAACTCGGCGCCACGCTTTACTATGGGGCGGCGGTGCTCAGCCTGCTGCTGGCCGCACCCGTGGCCTGGCTCGTCGCACGCCGGATGCTCACCAGCCGCGAGAAACGGCTGCTCGATGCCCACGCCGGCGTGGGGCGCTGAGGTCAGCTGGCAGAGCCGCTCGGGCGGGATTGTCGACGGCCGACGCCTCCCTCAGCCGATCGCCTGCATCTGGAAGGCTGCCGCCATCAGCGTGCGGGTATAGGGCTCGCGCGGGCGTTCAAAAATCTCGTCCGCCGACCCTTGCTCGACCACCCTGCCGGCCTGCATCACCAGCACGTCATGGGCCAGAGCGCGGATCACCTTGAGGTCGTGGCTGATGAACAGGTAGGCAAGCCCGTGCGCGCTTTGCAGCGCGCGTAGCAGGTCTACGATCTGTGCCTGCACCGACATGTCGAGCGCGCTCGTCGGCTCGTCCAGGACGATGAAGTCGGGCTTCAGCACCAGGGCTCGGGCGATCGCAATGCGCTGGCGCTGGCCGCCGGAGAACTCATGCGGGTAACGATCGACCACGCTCGCATCAAGCCCGACCTCGCCCAGCACCTCCTCGACGCGGCCGCGCTGCTCGGCCCGGGTGCCGAGCTTGTGGATCTCGAGCCCCTCGCCGACGATGCGCCCGATGGTCAGGCGCGGGCTCAGGCTGCCATAGGGATCCTGAAACACGATCTGCATCCGCCGCCGCAGCGGCCGCACTTCGCCCCAGGACAGCCCCTGAAGTGCGCGACCGCCGAAGACGATAGATCCCTCGCTTGGCGTCAGCCGCAGCAGGGCCCGGCCCAGCGTGCTCTTGCCCGATCCGCTCTCGCCGACGACGCCCAGCGTGTGGCCGGCCTTCAGCCTCAGCGAGATCCCGTCCACCGCCTTAACGTGGCCGACCGTGCGCTTGAGCAGCCCCCGCTTGATCGGGAACCAGACGCGGCTGTCTGAGGCCGACAGTAACTCAGGCGCCGCGTCCGACGCCGGTAGCGGCCGGCCTTTCGGCTCGGCCTCCAGCAGGCGCCGCGTATAGGCGTGCTGTGGAGAGGCGAAAATGTCGCTGACCCGCCCTTGTTCGACGATCAGGCCGTCATGCATCACGCAGACCCGCTCCGCCATCTTGCGGACAATGCCGAGGTCGTGCGTGATCAGCAGCAGCGCCATGCGCAGCCGGGCTTGCAGGTCCTTCAGCAGCGCCAGAATCTGCGCCTGGATGGTCACATCGAGCGCGGTCGTCGGCTCATCGGCGATCAGCAGGTCGGGTTCGTTGGCGAGCGCAATGGCGATCATCACTCGCTGCTGCTGGCCGCCGGAGAAGGTGTGCGGCAGGTCGCCGAGCCGGCTCTCAGCCTCACCCAGTCCCACCAGATGCAGCAGCTCGACGACGCGGGCCCGCGCCTGAGCCGCCGTCATCTTCTTGTGGATGAACAGCACCTCGGCAATCTGCTTTTCGATGGAATGCAGCGGATTGAGCGAGGTCAGCGGCTCCTGGAAGACGATTGCCATGCGATCGCCCCGCAGCGCGCGCATGCGCGACGCGGACGCCGTCAGGACCTCTTCGCCGGCGAAACGGATGCTTCCCCCCGGATGCCAGGCATGCGGGTAGGGCAGCAGCCGCAGCGCGCTGAGGGCGGTGACCGATTTTCCCGAGCCGCTCTCGCCGACCAGGGCGACCGTCTCCGCCTCGCCGATGTCGAACGAGACGCCACGCACCGCGCGGATTTCCCGCGTGCCGCGCCCGAACGAGACGGCGAGATCGCGGACCGAGAGCAGCGGCGGGTGCGCCATGTCCTTCATTCCGCCGGCCTCGGCGCCTGATGGGCCGGCTCGACGATGCCGGCGGAAAGACCCGGAGCCGGCGGCATGGCACCGATTGCCTTGCGCGGATCGAACGCGTCGCGGACCGCCTCGCCGATGAAGATCAGCAGCGACAGGATCAGCGCGATGACGACGAACCCGGTGATGCCGAGCCAGGGGGCCTGCAGGTTGGCCTTTCCCTGCGCCAGCAGTTCACCCAGCGATGCGGATCCCGGTGGCAGGCCGATGCCCAGGAAGTCGAGGCCGGTGAGTGCCGTGACCGATCCCGCGAGGATGAACGGCAGGAAGGTCATCGTCGCCACCACCGCGTTCGGCAGCACGTGGCGAACGATGATCACCGGATCGGACGCGCCAAGAGCACGGGCGGCGCGCACATAATCGAAGTTGCGGGCGCGCAGGAACTCGGCGCGGACGACGCCGACGAAGCCCATCCAGGAAAACAGCAGCAGGATCCCCAGCAGCCACCAGAAGTTCGGCTCGACGATGCTGGTCAGGATGATCAGCACGTAAAGGGTCGGCACCGCCGACCACACCTCCATGAAGCGCTGGAAGGCGAGATCGACCCAGCCGCCGAAGTACCCCTGCACCGCGCCGGCGGCGACGCCGACAATCGCTGAGACGACGGTCAGGGTGAAGCCGAACAACACCGACAGCCGGAAGCCGTAGATGGTGCGGGCGAGCACGTCGCGCGCCTGGTCGTCGGTGCCGAGCCAGTGCTGCGCGTCGGGCGGCGATGGTGCCGGCACCGGCAGATCCCAGGCGACCGTCCGGTAGCTGTAGGGGATGACCGGCCAGAGGATCCATCCTTCGGCGCCGATCAGCCGCTGCACCTCAGGGTCGGTGTAGTCGGCCTCGGTGGGAAAGGGCCCGCCGAACGTCGTCTCCGGATAGGTCTTCAAGAACGGCGCGTACAGGCTGCCGTCGTACCAGACGAGGATTGGCCGGTCGTTGGCGACCAGCTCGGCGAACAGGCTGACAAGGAACAGCACCAGAAAGATCCACAGCGACCAGACGCCGCGGCGGTTGGCCTTAAACGCGTCGATCCGCCGCCGGGTGAGCGGCGTGATGGCGAAGCCGAGGAAGCGGTTTGGAGCACGAGCCATGCTTGCTACGACTTACCGCGGAACGCGATAAACGCCAATCCCGCTATTATTAGAACCCCAACCCATTGTATTAGTAATTGCAGATGATTTACGGTTCCGACTATGGATGACGTTCCGAGTTCTGGTGGATCAAATATCCATGAGTATCCCATGTTTGTTATTACTCCTTTCCCTAAGAAAGCCTGGAAAGGAGGATAAATCAGCATTCCCAAAATAGCGGCGCCGGCGACTTTCAAGGCGTTCTTTTGGGCTTCGTTCATAGGCATCCCCTCACGCCCGTCTTGCCTCGAAGTCGATGCGGGGATCGACGATGGTGTACATCAGGTCGCCGACCAGATTGAGCACCAGGCCGACCAGCGAAAAGAACCAGAGCGTGCCGAACATCAGCGGATAGTCGCGCTGGAACGCCGCCTCGAACCCCAGCAGGCCGAGCCCGTCGAGCGAGAAGATGATCTCGATAAAGACCGTGCCGGTGAACAGGATGCCGACGAAGGCGGCGGGGAAGCCGGCGATGACGATCAGCATGGCGTTGCGGAAGATGTGCCCCCACAGGACGCGCCGCTCGGGCAGCCCCTTGGCGCGGGCGGTCAGCACGTACTGCTGGTTGATCTGGTCGAGGAAGGAGTTCTTGGTCAGCATCGTCAGCGTGGCAAAGCCGCCGATCACCATGGCCGTGACCGGCAGAACCAGATGCCAGAAATAGTCGGCGATCCGGGCCGGCCACGACAGCATCTCCCAGTCAACGGAGGTCAGGCCGCGCAGAGGGAACCACTGCACGTAGCTGCCACCGGCGAACAGCACCAGCAGCAGCACGGCGAACAGGAAAGCGGGAATGGCGTTGCCGATCACCACCGCGACCGAGCTGGCCACATCGAAGCGCGAGCCGTCGCGCACCGCCTTCATGATCCCTAGCGGGATCGAGATCAGGTAGGTCAGCAGCGTCGTCCACAGCCCCAGCGAAATCGACACCGGCATCTTCTCCAGCACCAGGTCGACGACGCGCCGATTGCGGAAATAACTCTCGCCGAAATCGAAGACGAGATAGTTCTTCAGCATCATGAAGAAGCGCTCGGGCAGCGGCTTATCGAAGCCGAACTGCTTGTTCAGCGCGGCGATGAACTCGGGGTCGAGGCCCTGCGCACCCCGATATTTTCCCCCGCTTTCGCCGGCGCGACCACTCCCCCCGGCAATCTCGCCGCCCCCGCCGCGGGCGACGCGCTCGGTGATCGCCCCTCCCTGACCGGTCAGATTGGCAATGATCTGCTCCACCGGGCCGCCCGGGGTCACCTGAATGATCAGGAAATTGATCAGCATGATGGCGAACAGCGTCGGGATGATCAGCAGCAGCCGGCGGATGATGTAGGCGGTCATCGGTTTGATGTCCGCGAAGCAATGGAACCTGTTCCCTCTCCCGGTGGGAGAGGGTCGGGGTGATGGGACGGGAACTCGCCTGGCCCGCCTGGAAGCAACTCGTTTCCCCTCACCCGCGGGCTCCGCTCGCGCCCTCTCCCGCTGGGAGAGGGTTTATCCCTTCTCGGCACGCTCACCGCGGCGCCTGCTGGTCGGTGCCGCCGCGCCGCATCTCGGCGTCCAGCGTCGCTGCCTTTACCTCGTCGAACCACCAGGTGTCGACCAGCACACCGCGCATCGGCGACACCTCCGGGTAGGAAAACTTATTCCAGTATAACACCCTGTCGGAGCTCGAATACCAGGCGGGGATGACGTAGAAGCCCCAGAGCAGAACCCGGTCCAGCGCGCGCGTCCGCGCCACCAGGCTCTCCCGGTCGGGCGCCGCGATCACGGATTCGATCAACTCGTCGACAACAGGGTCGCTGACACCGAGGTGATTGCTCGACCCCGGGGCTTTGGCCGCCGCACTGCTCCAGAAATCGCGCTGCTCATTGCCGGGCGAATCCGACTGGGGCCAAACCAGCATCGCCATGTCGAAGTCGAAGTTGCGCAGCCGGTTGATGTATTGCGATTGGTCGACCAGCCGGATCCGCGCATCGATGCCGATCCGCTTCAGGTTGCGCACCAGCGGCAGCATGATCCGCTCGAAGGTGGGCGTACTGATGAGGATTTCGAAGCGCATCGGCTCACCGGTACGGTCGTTGACCAGGTGCATGTCGCGGATGACCCACCCGGCCTCGTGAAGCAGATCGAGCGCTTTCAGCAGGTTGCCGCGGGGCCAGCCGGAGCCGTCGGTGACCGGCACCGGATAGCGCTTCTCAAAGACTTCCTCCGGCACGCGACCCCGATACTTCTCCAGGACCGCCAGTTCCCCATCTTCCGGCAATCCCCGGGAGGCCATCTCCGAGTTGTTGAAGAAGCTGGTGGCGCGCCGGTACTGATCGAAAAACAGCACGCGGTTGGTCCATTCGAAATCGAAGGCCCAGCCGAGTGCCTCGCGCACCCGGCGATCGGCGAAAATGGGACGGCGGGTGTTGAAGGCGAAGGCCTGCAATCCGGCCGGCCGCTCATGGGGAAACTCATCCTTCTGCAACCAGCCGCGCCGCACCGCCGGGATATCGTAGTCGAGTGCCCAGGCCTTCGCTTGGTTCTCCACGCGGAAATCGAGGACACCCGCCTTCAGCGCCTGGCGAAGGACCGTTTCGTCGCGAAAGTATTCGATCCGCTTGGTATCGAAGTTGTTTTCTCCGACATTCACGGGGAGATCTCTCCCCCAGTAGTCCTCGACACGCTGCATCACGACGTACCGGCCGGCCTCGAACGCGGCCACCCGATAGGGGCCGGAGGCCAGGGGCGGCTCCAGCGTCGTCCGCTCGAAGTCGCGTCCCTCCCACCAGTGCTTCGGCAGGATCGGCATATCGCCCGCGATCAGCGGCAGCTCGCGGTTGCCGGCCTCCTTGAAGACGAAGCGGACGCGCCGCTCACCGACCTGCTCCGCCCGGTCGATGGATCCGTAGTAGAAGCGGTAGAAGGGCTCGCCTTTGGTCTTCAGCGTCTCCAGCGAAAAGATCACGTCATCGACGGTGATCGGCTGGCCATCGTGCCATCTTGCTTCCGGGCGCAGGGTGAAGGTAACCCACGAGCGGTCTTCCGGCCATTCGATCCATTCGGCGATCAGGCCGTACTTGGTGAACGGCTCGTCCGCGGACGCCGTCAACAGCGTCTCTGCCGCCACTCCCGCAGCGGCATTACCCCTGATGATGTAGGGGTTGAAGCTGTCGAAGGTGCCGGCGGCACCGAGCCGCAGTGTGCCGCCCTTCGGTGCGTCCGGGTTGACGTAATCGAAATGCCTGAAGTCCGGGCCGTACTTCGGCTCGCCGTACATGGCGACGGCGTGGCCGGAGTGGATCTCGGAATGGATCTTCTGCTCCGCGGCGAGGCTCTGCGCGAGCGAAAGCAGAAGCACGATCAGGACGCATAAGCTGGCACCTGTCGCTGTCGCGATGCTGGCTCTTGCGGTTGGAGTGGAATGCAGAAGTCGCAAGATGGGAGCGGACCGGTGGCTATGCGTCAGTGAGTGCGGCGCACGCCATCGCATGCAGCGCCGGATCGCCGGCGGCAAGGGCGCGTCCTTCCGATTTGAGTCCCAGGGGCTCGCCCCGCCAGCCGGTGATCACGCCGCCGGCACCTTCGATCACCGGCACCAGCGCGCAATAATCATAGGGCTGCAACGAGGACTCACAGACAAGATCGGTCCAGCCCGAGGCGAGCAGGCCGTAGGCGTAAAGATCGGCTCCCCAGACTGAAGCGTAGCAGCGGCCACGCAGTCGCTCGAAGGCGTCGCCCTCCGTTCCTCGAAACATCTGGGGCGACGTGGCGTAGAGCCAGGCCCGGTCCAGGCTGTCGCACGAGCGCGCTTTGGCCGGAACCCCGTTGAAGGTGGTCGGCCTGCCCTCGGCTCCCAGCCACCGCTCATCCAGGACCGGCATGTCGATGACGCCGACGATCGGCCGCTCCTCGCGCAGCAATGCGATCAGCGTGCCGAAGAGCGGCTTGCCGGTCACGAAGGACTTTGTCCCGTCGATCGGATCGAGCACCCAGACGTACGGCGCATCCAGGCGCTCAGCGCCATGCTCTTCCCCGAGAATGCCGTGATCGGGGAATTCCTGCTTGATGAGGCGGCGCATGGCCGCCTCCGCCTCGCGATCGGCGACGGTCACCGGGCTGGCGTCAGCCTTGACGTCGTAGTCCACGCCCGAGCGGAAATACTTCAGTGTCAGCGGGCGGGCGGCGTCGGCCAGCCGCTCCGCCAAGTCAATGAACGCCGCCACGTCGGTCATGGCAGCGGCGGCGGCGAATCGTTCCGGGTGCGCAGGAAGGCAATGACGGCGGCGCGATCCTCCGGTTTGCTGAGACCCGGGAAGGTCATCTTGGTCCCGGGAGCAAACGCCTTGGGCGAGGTCAGATAAACGTTCAGCTCGTCGTAGGTCCACTTCTCGCCGCTTCGGGCAGAAAGAGCCGTGGAGTACGGGAAGCCGTCATGATGCGCGATCGAAGAGCCGACGACATTCCACAGGTTGGGCCCGACCTGATTGGCTCCGCCCTTTTCGGCGTTGTGACACGCCTTGCATTTGTTGAAGACCTTTTCGCCTGCTGCCGGGTCGGCTGCGGCCAGCAGCGCATTGAAATCCGCCGGCGGCGCCTCTGGCGCTGCTGCGGCCGGCGCTTGCGACGCGGAGGCAACGGCGGCTGGCGCCGCTGCGGCCGGCGCCGCGGTGGGCTTCGGCTCCGGCAAAGGCGGCGGATTGGTCGTGTTCGCGCGCAGATAGGCGATCACATTGGCCCGATCGGCCCCATCCTTCAGCCCCGCAAAACTCATCTTGGTACCCTGGATATAATCCTTGGGGCTGGTCAGGAAGGTGTTGAGGTTTTCGTAACTCCACGTTTCTCCGTGTCTTCCGGCCAAGCCGTCGGAGTAGGCGAACCCCTCCATATGGGCCTTCGGTCCGCCGACGACGTTCCATAAATTCGGACCCACCCCGTTCTTGCCGCCCTGGTCGATGGTGTGGCAGGCCTTGCACTTGCCGAACGTCTTCTCGCCTTTTTCCGGCGAAGCTGCGGCCAGAAGCGTGCCGAGGTCTGCTTCGGCCGCCGGCGCCGATGCTGTCGCGCCCCCCTCCGTCGCCCCGGCCACATGCATCGCCGATTCATGTTCTCGCACGTGCACGAACGTGCCGCCCAGGAAGGAGGCGCTATAGATCAGCCAAGCGCTAAGCAGCGCTGACGCGCCGAGCTTTTCGAGTAGCGAGAAATGCATTTCTTGTTCCTTCCGGTGCCCGCCCCGGTGTCATCCTCCGGCGCGGCACAATAGTCCCAACGACCGTGGGGCTTCAATGGGCCTGAGCGGCCGAACGCGACGCCTCTCCACCCCAGGCCGCCCCGTCACTCACAACAATTTTCTCGCTAACGCAAAAGGATTTTACTGCAGCGCATGCTTATCCCTCCAGTTATGGCGCCGCGGGAGCATCCGTGCTATTTGCCGGCCCCATGAAATCGTCCGATAGCGCCCCCATCGTCCTCATTCCGGCCCGGATGGCCTCGACCCGCCTCCCCGGGAAGCCACTTGCCGACGTCGCGGGCGTGCCCATGATCGTCCAGGTGTGGCGCCGTGCCATGGAGTCACAGGTGGGCCCCGTCGTCGTGGCCTGTGCCGAGCCCGAGATTGCCGCGGCCGTCGAGCAGGCCGGCGGCCGCGCCGTGCTGACGAGCCCGGACCTTCCGTCGGGCTCCGACCGAATTTCCCAGGCACTGGGCATCGTGGATGCGGGGCGTCGTTTCGACGTCGTCGTCAACCTGCAGGGAGACCTGCCGACGCTGGACCCGGCCCTGGTTCGGGCTGCGCTCGGGCCTCTTGCCGATCCCGCCTGTGACATTGGGACACTGGTCGCGCCGCTCGCGCACGCCGGCGAGCGCGACGATCCGAACGTCGTCAAGGTGGCGCTGGCACTGCCTGAAGGCGCAACCGCCGGACGCGCCCTCTATTTCAGCCGGGCGCCGATCCCCTGGGGCGAGGGACCACACTGGCACCACATCGGGATTTACGCCTATCGCCGCACGGCCCTGGAGCGCTTCGTGAGCCTGCCTCCGGGTGTGCTGGAGCAGCGCGAACGGTTGGAGCAGCTTCGGGCCCTGGAACATGGCATGCGCATCGACGCCGCCGTCGTCGCCACGGTCCCGCTGGGCGTCGATACGCCGGCCGACCTGGAGCAGGCCCGCGCCCTGCTGGCAACAGCGTGATGAGCGAGTCGGTATCGGCCGCCGAGCCGGCGACGGATCCGCGGCACACCATCGCTTTCCAGGGCGCACCGGGCGCGTATTCAGACCTCGCCTGCCGCACGGCCCGTCCCGAATTGGCCACCCTGCCCTGCCGCTCGTTCGAAGACGCGTTTTCTGCCCTGCGCGAGGGCCTGGCGTCGCTCGCCATGATTCCGATCGAAAATTCCGTGGCCGGCCGGGTTGCCGACATCCACCACCTGCTGCCTGATTCCGGCCTGCACATCATCGGCGAGCACTATCAGCGGATCAACCACCACCTGCTGGGACTGCCGGGCGCCCGCGTCGAGCAGCTGACGCACGTGCACAGCCACATCCATGCGCTCAACCAGTGCCGGAAGCTGATCCGCGAGCTGGGCATCGAGGCGGTGGTCCGCCTGGACACCGCCGGGGCCGCCGCCGAGATCGCCGCGGCCGGCGATCCGACGCAGGCGGTGATCGCCTCGGAGCTGGCGGGCGACATCTACGGGCTCGTCAGCTTGCGCGCCGGCATCGAGGACGCGCGCCACAACACCACGCGCTTCCTGATCATGGCCAAGACGCCGCTGCTGCCGCACCCCAAGGCCGGCCCCTGCATGACCAGCCTGGTTTTTCGCGTCCGCAACGTTCCCGCCGCCCTGTACAAAGCGCTCGGTGGTTTTGCCACAAATGGCCTGAACATCACGAAACTTGAGAGCTACCTGGTCGGCGGCCGCTTCAACGCCGCCCAGTTCTACCTTGAGGTCGAGGGTCACCCCGAAAACCGAAACCTCCGGCTTGCTTTGGAGGAACTCGGCTTCTTCTCTCGTGAAGTCCGCGTTCTCGGGATCTATCCGCAGCATCCCTATCGCTGGGAGGGCGACACCCAAGAAGAGTAGCGGGGGATCCGGGCCAGGGTGCCCGGCGGCCCGCTGATATCGTCCCGGCACGCCAACGAAGCCCCGTCGAGCGCAAACCGGGGACGACCCGGCGTTCTTTGCGGAGAGTGGTCAGGAGTGCGGAGAGTGGCCGCACCAGAGAAAATTGCGGCTTCCCTCGTCAAAAATCCACGTCTCGCGATTGACCGTGCAGTAATCGCGGATTTTCTGCGGATTGCGCCGACTGTCGAAGTCATGTCCGGTCAGGCGCTGGAAGCCTCCTGCCAGCGACGAGATCCATTCCGGTTGAGCGTTGAAATCAGTGCGCAGGGCACGTGCGATGGCCTGACGCGTCCCTGCGACGGGTGCAGACCGGCGGACCGCAACGGCGGCCGAGCGGGCCCGAAGGTCGTCGCGCAACAGTGAAACCAGCGACTCATCACCGCTGCCCTCCACCCGGCCGCTGCGCCGGCGCCAGGCGTCGATCGCGCGCTCGGTGCGCGGACCCCACACGCCGTCGGTCGGTCCGGTCGAGTAGCCGAGCCGAAGGAGCAGCCGCTGCACCTCGGCAAGCTCGGCGAGAGACATGGCCTGGCCGGAGGCCGTAATCAGGTCCTTCGCCCTGCTCTGCCCGTTCGGTTCCGCATCGTCCGGTTCCGCATCGTCCGGAGAAACAGGTGAGAGTGCGTGGGTCACGCCGAGCAGGTCATGCGCCAGCCGCATCCTGTCCGGATCCGGTATGGGCGCCGACGTCGAGGAGGGGGTCACCTGAGCCACGGCGCTGGCCGCCGCTCCAGAGGGAGGAGCGTCGACATTGCGCGAAGCCGGCGCCATCTCCAACCAGCGCACCCCCAACAGGGCGAGCAGAACCACCTCCAGCAGAATAAGAAAACGAATCACGGCTGTTATCCCGCGCTCTCCGTTGGCGGAGACATGGCCTAAAGATCTCCAACCTAGTGTTCGGAAGACCCTGCCGGCAATCCCGCGGACGGGGCAGCAGGGCAACTCGCCGCCCGGTGAAGCTCTGGTGCAACTTAGGGCCGGCGCGGGTCGGGATTATGACGGGGAAGCCTCGGGAGGAAATCGCGGGCCGTTCGGCGAGCGGCATACCGAGCGGCTATTGATGGAAGTGCCCCTCCTGGCAGTGCTGCAGCTCGTGGTGGATCACCTGCCATCCGGAGAGATCATCAGCACCCATGGGGCTGCGTGTCCAGATAACGCACATCCGGAACTCCTTGTCCCATGCCGCCATCCCCTGACAGTTGGGACGCAACCCATGATCCCGGCACAGGCGGCTCATCTCGCGATCGCTGACGATGTTCCACTGCACCGAGCGGGGTTCAATCGGCATCGCGCCCGCCACCGCGCTCCAGCAGATTGATGCAATTAATGCGATAAATAAAACAATTTTAATCGCCATTTTACGAACTCCGATCCGCATAGAACCCTTTTAACGAGAATTAAATTATACATATACACCTTTGTTGCAGGCTGCAAACTGTTTTCGCTGATTTAGCGCATTACCATGCCCAATACCCTTTTGGAGTGTATTATGACCGCCCGGGCCTGGGGACCGGCCTCGGGTTGGGGAATGAAGGGTTCGGGAAGGACGTTCGATGGGGCTTCGGAGCCCATTGCACGGCCGGCCTCGCCTGGAGCTGGCGGCACGCCTCGGCCTAAGAGCAGACTAAGGTTGGATGGAAAAGGGACGAGCAAGCGACTGCCTGACGCGGATTCCTCCGGAAGGTGGGTCAGGCGGCAGGTGGGTCAGGCGGAAGAATTCGACGGTCAGCGGGATTGGCGAAAGTTTTCCAGATTCATGGCCAGCTCGAGGGTGCCCTGGCCCTGGTTCACCGTCTCGCGAAATGCTCCCTTGATGAAACCAACATCACGCGCGTACCACTCATCCCCGCTGACCTCGATCGTCGCCCGGCCGCTTGGCAACGTGACTTCGGCCTTGCCGGCAACCTTCACGCGCACGCATTCTGCAAATGTCCCGGCAGGCACCATAACCGTTTCCCGGGTGCCCGCGATCGTCTTGACCGTCGGGAGCGAAATAGCCCCATCAAGACGCGCACCATTCCAGACGGACGGCCAATTGGTGCCAGGAGCGATAGGGGTCTTCAGGATGTAGTCCGGAGGCTCATTGACGACCGGAGCCGAGTCCCCCGCCTGCTGCGCGAACTGCAGCACGCCGGCATCCGTCGCAGCCACAAAGCGAACCACCGTCTTGCCGAAGGCCTGCGAGCGCTGTGGCACGCCGCGTCGCCCCAGCACATCTTCTTCGGGGAAGTTGGAAACAACGGCCGTCTCGCTGACGGCACCGTTTTCGTTCACGACCGACACCCGATATTGCCAGGCCCGACCGGCGTCCAGGGGATAGAAGGCTTGCAGATCCCCTCCCTGGCAGCCGCTGCCAAGGAGGATCGCACTCAAGGCGAGCGCGGCCGGGCCACGCCCGAGCCACCCGCCTCCCCTTGTCCGATTCGCGGCTCTGGAACGCAAAATGCCCATTCCGGAGTTGTTGAATTCGGGAACGTGGCAGAATTGTGTCGCGGCGCAAAGGTTTTTCGTCACCTTGGTTTTCGTGGTCGTCGATCTTCGGTCCTGGTCCTATGATGCGGCCCCTTGAGGAGGGCGGGAGCAGGACGTGCGCACCCTCGGACTGACCGTGCTTGCCCTAGCCTCGTCGCTTGCCCTGACCTCGTCGTTTGCCCTGACCTCATCGCTGCTGTGGTCATCAGCTGCCTGCGCCGCGACGCTGGATTTCGGCGATGTTCAGACGCCCAGTTTCGCTTCGCCGCTCGTCATCGGCGGACATGCCCGCGGCTGTCTCGCGGGTGCGGAGGCCCTCCCGTCCTCCGGCGACGCCTTCCAGGTGATGCGGCCGTCACGCAACCGGTTCTGGGGACATCCCGAACTCATCGCCTTTATCACGCAGTTTGCAGAGCAGGTCCGGGCGGAGGGTTGGCCCGGACTGTTGATCGGCGACCTCGCCCAGCCGCGGGGCGGGCCGATGTCGACCGGCCATCGCTCGCACCAGTCGGGACTCGATGTTGACATCTGGTTCCTGGCGGCCCCGCAGCGGCAACTGTCGACCGCGGAGCGGGAGGAGATGTCGGCCGTAACGATGGTCGCCGAGGACGGTGAAACTTTATCGCCGGCCTGGGCCCAGGGTCAGGCCCGGCTGCTACAGGTCGCGGCGTCCTTTCCCGAGGTGGACCGTATTTTCGTCAACCCGGCGATCAAGCGCGCGCTGTGCAGCGAGGTTGAGGGCGATCGCGGCTGGTTGGCAAAAATCCGCCCCTGGTGGGGCCATGATGCGCATTTTCACGTGGGCCTGCATTGCCCGCCGGATTCGACGGAATGCCTTGAACGACAGCCGCCGGTGCCAGACGGCGACGGCTGCGATGCGTCGCTCGACTGGTGGTTCTCGGCCGCGGCACGAGAGGAGCTTCGGAAAGGCGCCGGAGCTCCCCGGCCGCGGCTCACCCTCGAGGATCTGCCCGCTGCCTGCCGCGCGGTGCTCACCGGCGAGTGACATCCTGCCCTCTTTTCTTTCGATCACGCGTTAACACCGCCATGATTGCCACGACGGGCGTGACCGCCCTCCTCGAGAGCATAGGACGGAGACGGAGATGGGCAAGGAGAAGCGGAGCTTTGAGGGCGTCACTGCGGCTGTTTGGAGGCAGGTGCAGGCGCGTGGTCAACGCGACCATGGCACGACCTTCGAACAATCCGACGACACGTGCGGGATCGCCACGACGCCAACACCCATGGGTCCGGTCGTTCTGGGATACGAATTCGACGCGGACGCCAAGAAGATCACCTATACGATCCTGGAAAAGCCGTTCCTCGCGCCAAGCGGGCTGATCTGGGGCGGCATCGCCGCAGCCATCGACGGCGCCCGGACCGCGTAAGCGCGATTTGCGGTGCCGGCCCGCCGCGGGAAGGGCCGTGGTCGTCCCCTGCGGCCAGGCGCCGCCGCGACTGTTTCGATTGTATTGCGAGGCGCGGCGAAAGCTCGTACCTGTGACCAACGGTCAGCGGCAATTCCGTAGTCGCTGGTTCGCGTCGTACCCGCTCCAGGGGCCGAGCCGGCGCGGCAGCTGCTCCCCGGTCCCCAGGACGAACCCGAATGGCCGATTCACCCACCCCACCGATTGACCTGCGCAAACTGATGTCCGACTTCGATGCCGGCAAACTGATGAGCGAGATGCAGAAGATCCTGCAGCAATACAAAATTCCCGGTGTCGATATGGATGCCATTGCCGCTTCGCAGAAAAAGAACGTGGAGGCGGTGACGACCGCCAATCGCGCCGCCGCCGAGGGGTTGCAAACCCTGGCCAAGCGGCAGGCCGAGTTGTTGCAGGAAACCATGCGCGAAACATCGCAAGCTGCCGCCGAAATGGCGAAGTCGATGAACCCTTCGGACATCGTGGTAAAGCAGACCGAGCTGATGCGCAGCGCTTTCGAGCGCGGAGTCACCGCCATGCGCGAGATGGCCGATATCGTCAGCAACTCCAACCGACAGGCAACCGACGCGATCAATTCCCGCATCGCCGCCACGCTGGAGGAGGTCCGGGGTTACGCATTGAAGAAGAAATAAGCGGCAGGACTCCGGAGCACCGACGGCTGCCGGCAGCAGCCACGCGGTCCTCGCAAGGTGACCCGCCGCACCTTGACTGGATCGGAAGGAATCGCGAGTTTCAGGCGATCCGAAGATAGGCCGCATCCGCGGCGTCACGACGCTTGGGCCGGCGCGGCGCTCAATTGCAATCTCAGGGTAGGGAAAACAATGATCGACAAGCAACATATCGGTCGAACGACACCGCCACAGACGGTAGACGTCGAGAAAGGCCGCCTGAAGTTCTTCGCAAAGGCAATCGGTGAGACGGACCCTGTCTACACCGACGAGAAAGCAGCAAAAGCCGCCGGATATTCGGCGCTGCCCGCACCACCGACCTTCGCCTTCTGCCTCGAGATGGAAACCAACTCGCTGTGGGACAACATTGCGGCGATGGGCGTGCCGGTCGGCAAGATTTTGCACGGCTCGCAGACCTTCAAGTACCTCGCTCCGATCGTAGCCGGCGACAGGATTACTTTCGTCACCAAGGTCTCCGACATCTACGACAAGAAAGGTGGCAAGATGGAGTTCATCATCGAAGACACCACCGCCACCAATCAGGACGGGACGCCGGTTGCCGAGCTGCAGCGCGTCATCGTCGTCATCAACTGACCGGGAGGACGCAAGCATGGCTCTGCCGAGCTACGACGCCGTCAACGTCGGCGACGAAGTCATCCACCTCGAGGTTCCGGCAATCACGCGGACGACGCTGGCGCTCTATGGTGGCGCGTCGGGTGACCACAACCCCATGCACATCGATATCGACTATGCCAAGGCCGCCGGCCAGTCCGATGTCTTTGCCCACGGCATGCTGGTGATGGCCTACCTCGGCCGCGGCGTCACCTCCTGGGTGCCGCAGTCGGCGCTGCGCCGTTTCTTCACCCAATTCAAGGCGATCACCCGCGTCGGCGAGAAGATCACCGTCACCGGCAAGGTGGCGAAGAAGGAAGAGGTCGACGGGGAGAAGCAGGTTTCCCTCGAACTCGCCGCCAAGAACGACAGCGGCGATGCCAAGGCGGTCGGCGAGGCCGTCGTCGCCCTTTCCTGATTACCCTTGCTTTGCCGCCGGCGCCCGGCCGGCGGCTCCTTCAGACCGACCGGCAGCCCGGTCTCGCGAGACCTTGCGATATCGGCGATCACCGGCTGCGCACCGGGCACCGTTGAGTCCCTCGGCCTTCCCCTGGCGCGCGCACCCTCTTGCCGACGGACTCCGCTTTTCCCTTCTTGACATGCTGCATTGCGGTAATTGCATATTGCGGGCGGGGATTCTTTTGCCTATAATTTACACATTGAGTACGTCGGATTTGCCCAGCGAACACAAACATTATTTGTGGTCGAGGAGGGAAGTGTAGGCAGGCTCAAGAAGCAGTCAATAACGGGCTCTCGGAAGAGAATGACGGTGAGCGTTGCCAATGCGAATTAGCCGCAGATTCTGAGCCGCCGGTAAGACTTGCACAAGATCGCCGTTTCATTGGGATGCCGGTTAAATCCGCGCTCTGGGTCAGGAGGAAGAGAGGCGCCGTGTACGCAATCGCAAAAGAGATGCCCGAAATTGGGACCAGCATCGGACGGTATATGATTGCCCTGATGCGGGCGACCAACCGCGAGATGGCGGAATTCGCCGACAGTTGCCTGATCGCCGGACAAACGGCAATGCGGGCAAGCCGGGAGAACCCGCTCAGTGTATGGGAAACCATCCAGGTGATGCAGCACAACCAGGCGCTGATCACCAAAGGATTGATGAGCGCTCAGGAAAAGATGCTGAGCTATGTCTTCGATCAGATCGAAGAGGGCACCCAGGCGCTGATGAATACCGTCTACGACGGCAAGGGCAACGGCAGCGGCGAACGCCTCGGAACCTTCCTGCGACGCGAGGCCGAGGTCATGGAGTCAGTTGCAAACTTCAACGACCAGATCGAGAAGATCAAGGACGAGTTCGGCTTCCAGTTCAATACGTCCGACTACAAGCTGGTCCATGAAACCGACACCTTCCTGATGTACCAGGTGCTGCCGCTGAAGAAGGGTGTCCAGGTTCGCAGCGACGTACCGCCGATGCTGTTGGTTCCGCCCTACATGCTCGGGGTCCACATCCTGTCCTTCCTGCCGCACGAGAACAAGAGCTACGCCCATTCGTTCGCCAACGAAGGCATCCCGACCTACGTCCGCGTCGTCAAGGACATCATGAAGACCGAAGCGGTGCAGCAGACGACGCCCGACGAGGACTGCCTGCAGACGCTTGAGCTTTGCTCCAAGCTGAAGGAGATCCACGGCAAGAAGGCAGTGCTCAACGGCACCTGCCAGGGCGGCTACATCTGCCTGATGAACATCCTGTCGGGCAAGCTGACGGACGTCTGCGACACCCTGATCACCAACGTCGCCCCGATTGACGGCACCTATTCCGACGCCATCAGCGGCATGCCGCAGATGCACAGCGACTTCATCACGACGCCGCTGGCCAACGGCAACCGCGTCGCCAACGGCTACATGCTAAGCCTCGGCATGCGCTTCGTCGCCATCGACCGCGAGACGCCGCTGGTCAAGGTGCTCGATCAGGCCTCGATGCACCGCGCCACCGATCTCAACCCCGGCAAGACCCCGGCGGCGCTGTTCCGCTGGCTGCTGAAGGAGCGGGTGCACCTGCCGCTGGAAGTCGCCAAGATGAGCTCTTGCACGTTCCAGCAGCCGATCGGCGAAGATGGCACCCTGCCGGTCCAATTGTTCGGCAAGCCGCTGAACATAAAGGATTTGGCCAAGCTTGGGGTGAAGTGGTACCAGAACTACGCGATCAAGGATGATCTGGTCACGCCGCCTTGCGCAACAGCCGGCAACAGGTTCCTCGACGGAACGGACGTTGTCGAGTCGGTCGCTTTCCACGGCGGTCATGTCGCCATCCTGACCAGCCCCTATGCCAAGAAAGCGCCTGTCAACGGTGAGTTCACCGACGGAACGGGCAAGAAGGCCCGCGGTCCCGTGAAGTTCATGCTCGAGCTGGCTGCCTGACCCGCTCCAAACCGAGCCATTCCCGGAACGACGAACAGGGCACCTCTGGTGCCCTGTTTTTGTTTTAGGTTCATCCCAGATAACCGCTATAAAGCGCGCTCGACATCGATCGGCGAGCAAGCCGACCGTCGGAGGATTTCGAAAGCTACTCTCGCCTGCAGCCGGCCCCGGGAAATCGGGGCATCCGGCCTTTGTCCAACTCGGAGGAGAACAAGGATGGACTGGAGCGCACAAACCAACGAAATGATGAAAACCTGGGGGGACGCGCAAAAGCGCCTCTGGTCCGGCTGGATGGACTGGGCGAAGGTCGCCGGTGGCGGCACGCCGACGGCGCCGATGTTCGATCCGATGCAGTTCTTTCAGATGGGCGCCGACGCCTGGTCGGGCCTGAAAGAAGGCCCGACCCAGCGCCTCGCCGGCAACATCTTCGGCACTCCGGAAGTGATGACCCGGAGCATGAACCTGTTGATGAAGGCTTGGCAGACGGTGGCGCCGAAGCTGGAAGCCGGCAAGCCATGGCAGCCCGACCTGCAGAAGCTGCTGGACGACTGGCGCAAAGAAGTCGCCGAGATGCCGAAGCGCTCCGCATCGGCCGCCGGTGATTTTGCCCAGCTGTCGAAGTCGCTCTTCGAGCGCTGGACGCCGATGACGGCACCGTGGATGTCCATGATTACCCAGGCCACCTCTGCACATCCCGGCGAGGCGTTCCTGAGCGGCACCTCCGGATTGGGCCAGTTGGCCGGCTTTCAGGAGATGTTCCGCGGCCCGTTCGCCCAGATGAGCGTCGGAGAACTGCCCCGCGCCACCGTTGCCCGCGAAAAAATGGGCAAAATGCTGAAGATGTTCGACGCCCTGAAGGACCTTCAGGACGCTCAGAAGGAGTACCAGAAGACGCTGTCCGAGGGTCTCGCGGCGTCGGTCGAGAAGACCATCGAGCATCTGGCGAAGCTTGCCGACAAGGGCGAGAAGGTCACCAGCCCCCGCGACCTGATGCGCACCTGGTATTCGATCGCCGACCGGACGCTGATGCAGAAGTTCAATACCGCCGAGTTCCTCAAGGTCCAGGACAAGCTGACCGACGCGCTGATGGACCACAAGAAGGCGCAGCGGGAAGCCATGGAAATCGTCTACAACTCGCTGGAAATTCCCACCCGCAGCGAGATCGACGAGGCCTACAAGGACATCCACGCGCTGAAGCGGGAGATCCGCAGCCTGCGCCGCGCCCTGAAGGATCCCTCGGCGAAGCCGGCCGCCGGCCGTGGCAAGAAAAAGGAAATCGAAGCGAGCGAGGCCGCGTCCTAACGGCGCGCCGGTCATCGTCTGCCCCCCGCGAGACTCCGAGAAGTGAGGACAGTAATGAAGTTCCCGATCCAGTTCCGCGCCGACGAAGTGGCGCACGAGATCGCCGAGATGGAGAGCAAGCTTTCCGCCGGCCTGGCGGCGCTCACCAGCATGAAGGATGAGGACGTCGACATCGGCAGCACGCCGAAGGAAGTGTTTTATGCGCGCGAGACCTTCCAGGTTTATCGTTACAAGCCGCTGGTCGATAAGGACAAGATCCACCCGGTGCCGATGATCATCTCGACGCCGCTGATCAATGGCTACGAAGTCGCCGACCTGCAGCCGGACCGTTCCCTCGTCACCAATTTTCTCAAAGAGGGTATCGACGTCTATATGATCAACTGGGGTTATCCCAAGCGCTGTGATCGCTACAATACCGTTGACGACTACATTACCGACTATATGGACGATATCGTTGATCACGTGCTGGAGCATAACAAGCTCGACAAGGTCAACCTGTTCGGCATCTGCATGGGTGGGACGTTCGCCACCTGCTACTCGACGCTGCACCCCGAAAAGGTTCGCAACCTCGTCCTGACAGTGACGCCCATCGACTTTTCAAAGCACGAGGTCGAAGGCCAGCCTCATGTCGGCTTGCTGTTCCGGATGGGCCAAAGCGTCAATGTCGATGCGATGGTCGATGCCTTCGGCAACGTTCCGGCGGACGTCCTGAACGTCTCGTTCCTGATGGCCTCGCCGTTCACCCTGATGTTCGGCAAGTATGCCGATACGGTCGGCATCCTCGACGACAAGTCGGCGCTGCTCAACTTCCTGCGGATGGAGAAGTGGCTGTTCGGGGGTCCGGACGTCGCCGGCGAAGCCTATCGGCAGTTTGTCAAGGAGTTCATCCAGGGCAACAAGCTGGTGGGCGGCGGCCTGGTTCTGGGCGGCCAGAAGGTCGAGCTGAAGAACCTGACCATGCCGATCCTCAATGTCTACGCCGAGCGGGACCACCTGGTGCCGCCACAGAGCACGGTTGCTCTCGGCGAGTACGTTGGCAACAAGCAGGACTACAAGGAGTTGCCGATCAAGACCGGCCACATCGGCATCTATACCGGTGGCGCGTCACAGAAGATCCTGGCGCCCGGCGTCGCCGAGTGGCTGAAGGAGCACTAAGCCCTCTCGCTACTCAGGCGGTTTACGCGGAAAAGGGTGCGTGCGGCATATGGGGCACGCACCCTTTTTTTTTGCTTTGGCATTCAATAGGACGTTGGGGCGAGCGGGCCATGGCAATCAAAAGAAACCTCCGCGGTCGATGGATCATCGCTCAGGCACACCGCCGCTGCTTTCCACGCATTGACAGGCGCGGCGTGTCGGCTATGATGCGCGCCTTCCGGCCGCGCTGCGCGCCGGAGCAAGATTTATTTTCCGTGTGGTGAACATGTTTGCAGTCATCCGCAGCGGCGGGAAGCAGCATCGCGTCTCGGAGAACGACCGGATCGTCGTCGAGCGCTTGCTGGGCGAGCCGGGCGATCTCGTGACCTTCAGCGACGTGCTGATGCTGGCCGGCGACGGCAGCGAGCCGCTCGTCGGATCCTCCGTCCCGTCCGAGGCCCGCGTGTTCGGCAGGGTGTTGGGGCAGACGCGCGGCCCGAAGCTCATCATCTTCAAGAAGAAGCGCCGCAAGAACCATCGTCGCACCCGTGGCCACCGTCAGGACCTGACGGAGGTTCGCATCGCGGGAATCAGCATCGACGGGGCCGAGCCGGCAGCAGCGGCGGCCGAGCCCGAGCCCGAAGCGGCGGCAGTCGCGACCGACGCGCCGGCGCTCGAACCGGCCCTGCAGGAGTAGCAGCAATGGCACACAAGAAGGCTGGAGGCAGCTCGCGCAACGGGCGCGACAGTCCCGGGCAGCGGCTCGGGGTCAAGAAGTTCGGCGGCGAGCATGTCATTCCCGGCAACATCATCGTTCGCCAGCGGGGAACGCAGTTCCACCCCGGCGACGGCGTCGGCATCGGCCGCGATCACACCTTGTTCGCGCTGACCGAAGGTCGGGTGGCCTTTCGCCGCAGCGCCAAGGGCCGGACCTACATCAGCGTCCAGGCCGCTTCCTAGCGGTCGTCCCGCCCAGGCATTCCGTTCGCGGACATTCCCGCCGCCGATGGCGCGTGGCCCTGTGGCGAGTGTGGTTCGGGAGCCGACCGGGGTGCGCTTTGTCGACGAAGCCAAGGTGCTGATCAAGAGCGGCGACGGCGGTAACGGCTGCCTTTCGTTTCGCCGCGAGAAGTTCATCGAATTCGGCGGTCCCGATGGCGGTGACGGCGGCGCCGGGGGGGATGTCGTCGTGGAAGCCGTCGACGGCCTCAACACATTGATCGACTACCGCTATCGCCGGCACTTCAAGGCGCAACGCGGCGGAAACGGCGCCGGTCAGAACCGCACCGGTCACGGCGGCGCCGACGCCATCTTAAAGGTGCCGGCCGGCACCCAGGTCTTCAGCGAAGACAAGCAGTTCCTCCTCGCCGATCTGCTGGCACCGGGGCAGCGCGCGGTGATCGCACGCGGTGGCAACGGCGGCTTCGGCAATGCCCGCTTCAAGTCCTCCACGAATCGCGCGCCGCGTCGCGCCGATCCCGGGCGTCCCGGGGAAGAATTCTCGATTATCCTGCGCCTCAAGTTGCTGGCCGATGCCGGCCTCATCGGCTTGCCGAACGCCGGCAAGTCCACGTTCCTTGCCGCCGTCTCGCGCGCCCGGCCAAAAGTCGCCGACTACCCGTTCACCACGCTGTGGCCCTCGCTCGGTGTCGTGACCGCCGGTCGTGACGAATTCGTGCTCGCCGATATTCCCGGCCTGATCGAGGGCGCCCATCGCGGCGTCGGTCTCGGCACCCGATTTCTCGGGCACGTCGAACGCTGCCGGGTGCTGATCCACCTGATCGATGGCACCCAGGACGATCCGGCGGCCGCGTGGCGCACGGTCCGCGGCGAACTGGCCGCCTACGGCGAGGGCCTGCTCGACAAGCCAGAACTCGTGGTCCTGAACAAGATCGACGCGTTGCCGCCGGATGACATTGAACGGCGGAGCGCGGACCTCGCCGCTGCCGCCGGCCAACCGGTCCTGCGCGCCTCCAGCGCGGCCGGCATCGGGACAGACGAGGTCCTGGCAGCCGCGCTCCGCCATGTCCAGAGGTCGGCGCTGCCGGCGGGCTCGACGTGAACAGAACAGGAGGGACACCGGCTCTCGCCAGCGCGCGGCGGCTTGTCGTCAAAATCGGCTCGGCCCTGCTCACGTCCGAGCTGACCGGCGACATTCGCAGCGACTGGCTGGCAGCGCTCGCTGAAGACGTGGCCGCCTGCAAGAAGCGTGGTCAGGAGGTCGTTCTGGTCTCGTCCGGGGCCGTTGCGGTTGGGCGGCGGCGCCTTGCCCTGCCTTCCGGTCCGCTTCGTCTGCAAGAAAAGCAGGCGGCGGCCGCCACCGGCATGATCCGGCTGGCCCATGCTTATCAGGAGCGGCTAGCGCCGCATGGGATGACAGTGGCGCAGGTGCTGCTGACGCTCGACGACACCGAGGACCGGCGCCGATACATCAATGCCCGCAACACCCTGGCGACGCTCCTGCGGCTTGGCGCGGTCCCCCTGATCAACGAGAACGACACGGTCGCCACCGACGAGATCCGCTTCGGCGATAACGACCGGCTGGCGGCGCGGGTGGCAGCGATGATCAGTGCGGATACGCTGATCTTGTTGTCGGACGTTGACGGCCTCTATTCCGCCGATCCCCATGCCGACCCCGATGCCCGATACTTTACGGAGGTGCGTGCGATCACCACGGAAGTCGAAGCCATGGCCGGAACGACGCGCTCGGCGGTGGGAAGCGGAGGGATGACGACGAAGCTGGCGGCAGCACGGATCGCGCTCGCCGCGGGCTGCAGGATGGCGATTGCGCACGGCGAAGCCCTTCATCCGTTGCGACGCCTGGACGCAGGCGAACGCTGCACGTGGTTTTTGCCGGGCGAAGGCCCGCAGGCGGCCCGTAAGCAATGGATTGCCGGCACTCTGAAGCCGGCCGGAACGCTGATCGTCGACAACGGCGCCGTCGCGGCGCTCGCTCACGGCAAGAGCCTTCTGCCCGCCGGTGTGGTCGGCGTCGAAGGGGATTTCAGTCGCGGCGCCGCCGTGCTGGTGCGCGCGCGCGACGGCCGCACCCTCGGCCGCGGCCTCGTCGCCTACTCATCGTCCGATGCGCGTCGAATCGCCGGCCACAAAACCAGTGAAATCGAGGCCTGCCTCGGCTACCGTGGACGCGACGAGTTGATTCACCGGGACGATCTCGCCCTGAACCCAGAGAACAAGGAATGACCACGCTGACCGTCGGCTTCGCCGTCGACACCGCCGTTGGAGGCGAGGACGGATTACGCCAACTCATGCACCACATCGGCACGTCGGCGCGCGCCGCCGCCCAGGTGCTGGCCCAGGCGGCGGAAGGGATCAAGAACGTGGCTCTTCGGCAGGCGGCGGCGAACATCCGCGCCCGCGTGCGCGATATCCTCTCCGCCAATCGCCGCGATGTGGAAGCAGGCCAGCGGAAGGGCCTGAACGCAGCGCTGATCGATCGGTTGGTGATGACCGACACGCGCATCGAGGCGATGGCCCGGGGTCTGGAGGACATCGCCGATCTTCCGGATCCGGTCGGCCAGGTCATCGCGGCCTGGGATCGGCCGAACGGACTGAAGATCGAACGCGTGCGAACCCCGCTGGGGGTTGTTGGCGTCATCTATGAATCGCGGCCGAACGTGACCGCCGATGCCGGCGGCCTCTGCCTGAAATCGGGCAATGCCGCGATCCTGCGCTGCGGGTCCGAAAGCTTCGGCACGTCGTCGGTCATCGCCGAGTGTCTGACGGCTGGCGTGATCGCGGCAGGACTTCCGGACACCAGCATCCAGCTGGTCCCCACCACCGATCGGGTGGCTGTCGGCGAGATGATGAAAATGACCGAGTGCATCGACGTCATCGTTCCGCGCGGCGGACGTTCGTTGATCGAACGGGTGACGGCAGAGAGCCGCGTTCCGCTGTTCAAGCATCTCGATGGGATCTGTCACACCTATATTCATGCCGCTGCGGATGCTGAAACCGCCCGGCGGGTCGTCTTCAACGCCAAGATGCGGCGGCCGGGGATTTGTGGGGCGACCGAAACCGTCCTGATCGACCGGGCTGTCGCCGCCGAGATCCTGCCGCCGATCCTGGATGACTTGTTTGCCGCCGGCTGCGAAGTGCGGGGCGACGGGGCCACACGGGCAATCGACGGCCGCGTGATGCCGGCGACGACGCAAGACTGGGATACAGAATACCTCGATGCGATCGTGTCGGTCCGCATCGTCTCGGGCCTCGACGAGGCCATCGACCATATTCGACAACACTCCTCCCAGCACACGGAAGCGATCCTGACCCAGGACCCCGCTGCCGCGGATACGTTCGTTCGATCGTTGGACAGCGCCATCCTGATGGTGAATGCGTCTACCCAGTTTGCGGACGGCGGCGAATTCGGTATGGGCGCGGAAATCGGCATCGCGACCGGCAAGCTGCATGCCCGCGGACCGGTCGGCGTGGAGCAGCTTACCAGCTTCAAGTACATTGTGCGGGGCTCCGGCCAATGCCGACCGTGAGCGCGTATTTTCTACGATCATCCCCTCTGATCCGGACGTGAGCCTTGTCGGCACGACGGATCGGGCTGCTGGGCGGCTCCTTCAACCCCGCTCACGAGGGGCACCGGCACATCTCGCTTCTCGCCCTGAAACGGTTGCGGCTGGACGAGGTGTGGTGGATGGTGACACCTCAGAATCCCCTCAAGAAAGCGGGCGAAACGGCCCCTTTTGAGGAGCGCATGCGGGCGGCCGCCCTGGTCGCGCGACATCGGCGGATCCGGGTGACGGACATCGAACGCCGGTTCGGCACGCAGCATACGGCGGATACCTTGTGCCTCCTGTTGCCGCGCTTTCCGAAGTGCCGGTTCGTCTGGCTCATGGGCGCCGACAATCTTCAGCAGCTTACCGAGTGGAAGGACTGGCGGCGGATCTTCAGGCTCGTCCCCATTGCGGTTTTCTCTCGCCCTCCCTATTCTAAAGCGTCTCTGATGGCGCGATCGGCCCGCGTGTTTGCCGAAGCGCGTGTGGCGGAACCGCTGGCACGGTCCATCGTGACGATGCAGCCGCCAGCATGGGTTTTTCTGCACACGCCTCCGCACGCCGGGTCGGCGACGCGGATCAGGGCGCGGCGAAAGGTGGCGGTTGCCACGCGGACACGCAAGCGGGCCGCTGTCGCACAATGATCAGCCGCTATCGCACAATGATCAGAAGGAGAAGCCGGCCATCACGTTAATGAGTCCAACACCGCCCTCGGTCGAAGACGTTCTCCAGGCGGTGCAGGCCTCGCTTGACGCCGATAAGGCGATCGAGGTCGCCGTCATTTCGCTGGCCGGCAAGACCAGCATTGCCGACTACATGGTCGTGGCTTCAGGCACATCGAAGCGACACGTCAGCTCGATGGCCCATCACGTCGTCGACATCGTCGAAAAGCTGGGGGTCCCTCGCACCGCC
>DAIQPV010000292.1:2864-4071 GCA_036787145.1 Rhodospirillales bacterium | reverse complement strand
GTCTGGCCGACCCCGAACGGATTGCCGATGGCCAGCACCAGATCGCCGACCTCGATTGTGTCGGAATCGCGGAACGCGATGAACGGCAGATCCTCCCCGCCCGCGTCGACCTTGAGAACAGCCAGGTCGGTGCGTTCGTCGGACCCCAGCACACGGGCGGCAAATTCTCGTTTGTCGGCAAGCGCTACAGTGATCTCGTCGGCACCGGCAACCACATGGTGGTTTGTCACGATGATCCCCTCGGGCGCGACAATCACCCCCGAGCCGAGCGAATTCTCGACCCTTTGCCGAGGGATCCCGAGCGAGAATCGGTCGCCGAAGAACCGGCGGAAGAATGGGTCGTCGAGCAGTGGCGAGACACCGGCAGCAACGACACGGCGCGAGTAGATGTTGACGACGGCGGGCGCCGCGACGCGCACCACCGGAGCGAAGGAAAGCTGGATCTGGCCGACGCTTTGCGGTGCCGCCCTCTCAGCCGCGACCGGCGACGTACACGCCGCCAGCACCACGAAAGCGACAACGGCGGCGCTGTGACCGACGGTGCCCCGCAAGCGCGCCACGCGTCGACGGATGCCGGCGCACCGGCGTCCGTTCTCGGCCGGCCGCGCCACGTCTCGACCGACGGACTAGCGGGCTTCGGCGGCTTCCGCCGCCTCCAACTGCGCCGCGTGCCTGGCTTTGTCCTCGGCGCCCTTGGCCTCGGGATCACGGTCAACAAGCTCGATTACCGCCAGCGGTGCATTGTCGCCGTACCGAAAGCCAGCCTTCAGCACGCGCGTGTATCCACCCGGGCGTTGGCGATAGCGTTCGGCGAGCGGTCCAAACACCTTGCCGACGATCGGCTCGTCCTGAAGGAACGAAATCGCCTGGCGGCGCGCGTGCAGACCGCCGCGCTTGCCGAGCGTAATCATCTTCTCGGCGACGCCCCGCAGTTCCTTCGCCTTGGGCAGCGTGGTGATGATCTGCTCGTGGCGGAGCAGCGAAACCGCCATGTTCGCAAACATGGCCGACCGGTGGGCACTCGTCCGAGAGAGCTTGCGCCCGCTCACGCGATGACGCATCAGGATTCTCCTATTGCCGGAAGGTTTGCCTCAAAACGGCTCTTCCAGCCGCTTCGCCAACTCTTCAATGTTTTCCGGAGGCCAGTTCATGATCTCCATGCCAAGCTGGAGACCCATCTGCGCCAGCACTTCCTTGATCTCGTTCA
>DAIQPV010000292.1:0-2854 GCA_036787145.1 Rhodospirillales bacterium | reverse complement strand
AAGTTCGGGGTGCGCAGCATATCCGCCTCGGTCTTCTGGACAAGATCGCCGATGTAGATGATGTTGTCGTTCTTCAGGCAGTTCGCCGAGCGAACCGACAGCTCCAGCTCGTCCACTTTGCGAAGCAGGTTCTTGTTGAACGGCAGCTCGTCCTTGCGATCCTCTTCGACCGCCGTCTGCGGCTCTTCGAAGTTGATGAACAGCTGCAGCTGATCCTGAAGAATGCGCGCCGCCAGCGCCACGGCGTCCTCCGGACTGACCGCGCCGTTGGTTACGAGCTCCAGCGACAGCTTGTCGTGATCGGTCACCTGCCCGACGCGGGTATTCTCGACCTTGTACGCCACCTTGCGCACGGGCGAGTAGACGGAATCGACCGTAATCAGGCCGATCGGCATGTCTTCGGTTCGGCCGGCGCCGGCCGGCACGTAGCCCTTGCCGTTCTCCACGACCATTTCCATCGCCAGCCGGGCGCCGTCGTCGAGCGTGCAGATCACCAGCTCCGGATTCATGACCTCGATGTCGTGGCCGGTCGAAATCATTCCGGCGGTGACTTCGCCAGGGCCGTCCGCTGTCAGGGTCACCCGCTTGGGCCCTTCGCCGCCCATCCGCAGCGCCAGCGACTTGATGTTCAGCACG
The DNA here is from genome assembly GCA_036787145.1 of Rhodospirillales bacterium. Taxonomy (GTDB): domain Bacteria; phylum Pseudomonadota; class Alphaproteobacteria; order Rhodospirillales; family Defluviicoccaceae; genus Defluviicoccus. Next base: position 2,218 of record DAIQPV010000292.1, on the reverse strand, counting down.
ATATCGGTCACGTCCTCACGGACGCCGGGAATGGTCGAGAATTCGTGCAGCACACTATCGATCCGAACGGCCGTCACCGCCGCTCCCTGCAGGGACGACAGCAGAACCCGCCGCAACGCGTTGCCGAGCGTCAGACCGAAACCGCGCTCCAGCGGCTCGGCGACGATCGTCGCCACGCGGCCAGGGTCGAAGCCCGGAACAATGTCGAGCTTCGTCGGCTTGATCAGAGCCTGCCAATTCTTTTGAATCACGAAATGACCTTTCATCGCACCAAACATCAGCATCGACCGAGCGGATGCCCTCCTTCTTGGGTCAGCACCGACGAACGGCGCCGGCCGACATTTCGCACGAGAACCCGCTCGCCGGCCCCGTTTACACCCGCCGCCGTTTGCGGGGGCGACAGCCGTTGTGCGGAATGGGAGTAACGTCCCGAATTGCCGTTATGGTGAAGCCGACGGCCTGCAGCGCACGCAGCGCCGATTCGCGCCCCGCACCCGGCCCCTTCACCTCCACCTCCAGCGTCTTCATGCCATGGTCCATGGCCTTGCGCCCGGCATCTTCAGCGGCGACCTGCGCCGCATAAGGCGTCGACTTGCGCGAGCCCTTGAACCCCTGCCCCCCCGCTGAGGACCACGCGATGGAATTGCCCTGCACGTCGGTGATCGTCACCACCGTGTTGTTGAACGTCGCGCTGATGTGGGCGACCCCTGAAACAATATTCCGCCGCTCACGCTTTTTCACGCGCTGCGTTGTAGCCTTGGCCATCCGCTGATCCTGTCTCGACTATTTAGTGACCTTTTTCTTCCCCGCAATCGGCTTGGCCGGACCCTTCCTCGTGCGCGCGTTGGTGTGGGTCCGCTGGCCGTGCACGGGCAAGCCGCGACGATGCCGCAGCCCGCGATAACAGCCGAGGTCCATCAACCGCTTGATGTTCATCGCCACCTCGCGGCGGAGGTCCCCCTCCACCCGGTACTCGCGGTCGATGAGCTCGCGGAGGCGCAAGACCTCCGCGTCCGTCAGATCCGCCACGCGGCGTTCCAGGGGCACACTGGCGCGACCACAAATTTCCATTGCGGTCTTTCGCCCGATACCGTGAATATACGTCAGCGCGATCTGCACGCGCTTCTGACTGGGTATGTTAACTCCGGCGACCCGTGCCAAAGGGACCCCCTTTATCTCAGAGTGATCGATGCGAACGGAAAAAGCCCTCGGGACGGGCCGGAGATTATAGTCCCGGCACCTTCCAGGTCAACGTGCTTTAGGCCGCTCAAACGTAGTCTTTTAGTGCATCCTTTACCAGCGCGGTGACTTCATCGATGCTGCACATGCCGTCGATGCGCCGCACCAAGTCCCTCTTCTGATAGTAAGCGATGATCGGCTCGGTCTGCGCGTGATAGGCCTTGAGGCGTGCGCGCACCGTCTCCGCATTGTCATCCGCCCTGCGCACGAACTGGCCCGCGCCGCAGGTATCGCACACACCGTCCACCTTCGGTTGCTTGAACGAGTCGTGATACCCCTCGCCACAGTTGGCGCACGTAAACCTGCCGGAGATCCTTTCGACCATGGCCTCATCATCGACTTCGATGGAGAGCACGGTGTCGAGACGCAGGCCTTTTCTCTGCAGCATCTCATCCAGGGCGGAGGCCTGCGGCAGGGTGCGCGGAAAACCATCCAGGATGAAGCCGTCGCGGCATTCGTCGTGATCGAGCCGCTTGTCGATCAGGCTGATGATCATCCCGTCGGGAACAAGCTGGCCCGCCTTCATGATGGCGTCCGCCTCTTGGCCGAGAGGAGAGCCACTTCGCGCTTCGGCGCGGAGCATATCCCCGGTGGACAGCTGAACGACATCGAACTCCTGCTCGATTCGTTTGGCTTGAGTTCCCTTGCCGGCGCCCGGCGCGCCGAGCAGCACCAAGTTCATCCTCTCCTCCCTCGCAGCTTGGCCTTCTTGATCAGCCCCTCGTACTGGTGCGCCAGCAGGTGGGATTGCACCTGAGCCACAGTATCCATTGTGACCGTAACGACGATCAGCAGACTCGTGCCGCCGAAGTAGAACGGAACGGAGAAGCGGGAGATCAGGATTTCCGGCAGCATGCAAACCACAGCGAGATAGGCGGCACCAATCACCGTGAGGCGGGTCAGCACGCGATCCAGATACTCCGCGGTATTGCGGCCCGGCCGGATGCCAGGAATGAAGCCACCATATTTCTTCAGATTG
>DAIQPV010000291.1:0-4089 GCA_036787145.1 Rhodospirillales bacterium | reverse complement strand
TCGGAACCCCCACCGCCGGCGGCGGCGCCGGTATCGCGCCAAACTGCGCCGTCGAGCCCGAGTGAAGTGTCGCCTGTCCCAGCTCGCCTCCGGGGCCGGATCGAAAAGATCGCCGGGCGGGCACGTTTCTTGCTAAATCAAAGGGCCTTTCGCCTTCGCCGGGAGCGGCCATGGTGGGTGACCGCAACGAAGACGCTGCCCGAGGGACAGCTCGGGGGCGCCGGAGGCAGCTGAGGAGGAGTCCTTGTCCGACCAAACCGTCTCGATTGCCATTACCGGTGCCGGCGGTGCCGGCGTTATGACCGCCGCCCAGATGCTGCTGGACGCCGCCGCCTCGGCGGGGCTTTATGGCTTGATGGCCCGCTCATCGGGGCCGCAGATCCGCGGCGGCGAGGTGGCGGCCTTCCTGCGGCTCGGTGCTCGTCCGATCGAGTGTGTCGATGACCGCTTCGACGTGATGGTTGCGCTCGACTGGCTGAACGTCGAGCGTTTTGCTGCAGAGATCGTGCTCGACGCCGAAAGTCTTGTCCTTTGCGATCAGGATGCTGGCGAGCCACCGCCACGAATTACCGCCACCGGCGCCTGCCTTACGGCATTGCCTCTGCAGGAGACGGTGAAGAGCCTCGAAGGCGGACGGCTCAATATGGTTGGCCTGGGCGTACTGGCGGGCCTGACCGGCCTGCCCGAAGAGATTGTTGGCGAGGTCGCAGCCAAGGCTTTGAAAAAAAGGGGGCCAGCCGTCCTCGACGCCGGACTTGCCGGTATCCGCGCCGGCATCGGTCTGGTCGAAGGGATGGCGGGAAGCTGCCGTCTGGCTGCAGGAACGAGCACGGCCGCCCGGTGGAACTTCAGCGGTAACGAAGCCGCCGGTCTCGGCGCGGTTCGGGGCGGCGTCCGCTTCGTCGCCGCCTATCCCATCACGCCGGCCACCGAGATTTTGGAGTGGCTTGCGCCAAACCTCGAAAAAGTCGGCGGAGTGTTGGTGCAAGCCGAGGACGAGCTGGCCTCGATCAACATGATCATCGGCAGCTCCTTTGGCGGCACCCCCTCGCTGACCGCCACGTCCGGGCCGGGACTGGCGCTGATGATGGAATCGATCGGGCTGGCGGTCTCCTCCGAAACGCCGATCGTGGTGGTGAACGTCATGCGCGGCGGCCCATCCACCGGTATTCCGACGAAATCGGAGCAAAGCGATCTGAACATTGCGCTGTACGGACTGCACGGGGATGCGCCACATGTTGTCACCGCTGCCCATTCCATCGCCGACTGCCAATTTACCACGCAATGGTCGGTCCATCTGGCGGAACAGTTGCAGGTGCCGGTGATCGTCCTGACCGACCAGTCGCTCGGCCAGTCGCGCGCCGTTCTCGACCGCCCCGCGGATCTGGCCTTTATCAGCCGGCGGGAAACAGCCGCAGCCAGCGTTACCGATTATCGCCGCTATGCGCTGACCGCGTCCGGCGTCTCGGCGATGGCGATTCCCGGCACGCCGGGCGGTGAATACGTCGCCGACGGCCTTGAGCATGCCATTTCCGGCCGCCCGTCCAGTGCTGCCGAGGATCATGCCGCGCAACTCGACAAGCGCGCGCGCAAACTGGAGCTCTTCGATTATGGCCAGCATTGGGCCAATATCGAAGGAGACGGTCCGTTGTGCGTGCTGACGTGGGGATCGTGTGCCGGGCCTGCGCGCGAAGCCTGCGCGCGGGCCAAGGCCATCGGCATCGCCACCCGGTTGATTGTGCTGCGCCTGCTGGCGCCGGCGCAGGAGAAGCAGTTCGCCGCGGCGATCGACGGCGTCGACCGGCTGCTGATCGTCGAGCAGAGCCACTCGAAGCAGTTTTACCGATACCTGCGGGCTTATTACGACCTGCCCGGCAATGTCCGGCTCTTCAGCCGGCCCGGCCCCCTGCCGATCCGGCCGGGCGAGGTTCTTGAGCACATGAAGGCGTGGAGCTGAGACGAAGATGACGGCGCTTCCCGATAAGACCGCGCTGACCGCGGCCTCTTTCAAATCCGACTACCGCCCTGTGTGGTGCCCCGGCTGCGGCCATTATTCCGTTCTGTCGTCCCTCACCAAGGCGCTCGCCGAACTTGGCCTTCAGCGCGAGGAGGTGGCGGTGGTCTCCGGCATCGGCTGTTCGTCGCGGATTCCGGCCTATACCAGCGTCTACGGCTTTCATTCGGTCCACGGCCGGGCTCTCCCCGTGGCCACCGGCCTCAAGGTCTCGCGTCCCGACTTGACGGTGATTGTCACTGGCGGCGACGGCGACGGGTATTCGATCGGCGGCAACCATTTTCTCCACGCTTGCCGGCGCAACGTCGACCTGACCTATGTGGTGATGGACAATCAGGTCTATGGCATGACCAAAGGCCAGGCTTCGCCGACGACCCCCGCCGACTGGGATAAGAGCAAGCTGACGCCCCGTGGGACAGGTGTCAGCCCGTTCCATCCACTGGCCGTGGCGCTCGCGGCCGGAGCCAACTTCATTGCCCGCTGCTACGCCGGCGATCCCAATGGTACGGCGCGGGTCATCACCGAAGCCGTCCGCCATCCGGGTTTTTCGATGGTCCAGGTGCTCAGCCAGTGCGTCACCTACCAGCCCGGGCAAAAGGAATGGAAGACCACGGTTCGTAAGGCCGATGTGACCACCACCTCGGACGTGGAACTGGCCGCGCGCTGGCTGATGGCGGACGACGGCCTCAGCACCGGCATCCTTTATCTTGGGAACCGGCCCGTCTATCGGCCGGAACTGCGCGCAAGCGCGTCGCTTGAGGATCTGGAAACGGCGTTCAGGGTGTAGACACGCCCGCTCGGTTCAGGCCCAACGAAAGAGTGAGGATGCAGATCGTGGCGGACGAGAAGAAGAGCACGAGCGGGATCAATAGTGTCGAAGTCTTTCTGGCGCATGCCTTGACCCTTGAAGACGAGGCGGCGGGCGGTTACCAGGAAATTGGCGACAGCATGGCGGTCCACAACAACCCCGAAGTTGCCGGCCTGTTTTTCCAGATGGCCAAATACGGCCGCATGCATGCCGCCGAGGTGCGGGAACTGGCGGCAGGACTGGACCTGCCGCATATTCCGCCATGGGAGTTTGTCTGGCGCGACGGCGAAAGTCCCGAGGCGCCGTCGATGGACAAGATGCACTACATGATGCGCCCGGCTCAGGCCCTGATGCTGGCGCTGCGGGCCGAGCGCGCCGCGCATGGCTTCTATTCGTCCGTCGCCGAAACCACCACCCATCCCCGAGTCCGCGAACTGGCGGCGCAGTTTGCGGAGGAAGAGGCGGAACATGTTCGCCTGCTTAAAGATTGGATCACCAAGTACCCGGATCCGGATCCCAACTGGGACTTCGATCCGGATCCGCCGGCGATGCCGGAATAAGACCGGCCCAAGCAGACCGCATTTTCCATGCGGTTGCCGCCCCTGGATTGGCTTCGCCGAGCCCCTCGATATTCCCGGAAGGGGCGTCGGGTGACGCCGCGGTTGAGGAGGCCGGGGCTCAATCCAATCGATCATGGCGTCCGGCCAGGCACAGGGGCACGAGCCCTTCAGGCCGGCCTTACTGCCCCCGGCAACCCCGGGCGACGCATGTCGTAGGATCGGCGGCAGCCGTCTCGCACTGCTGCAGGGCCACTTCGGCCGCGGTCAGCATCTCGAAATCGGAGCTCTCATAAACGTTGCCGCGCTCATCTTCGGCGCGGCAGACATACTCAGCCGCATCTTCCGAAGTGGTCGCGCAACCGCTCAGAGCCAGCATCAGTGCAAGTCCCGGCATCAGCCCATTTCTTTGAGAGACCATTTCCCCGCTCCCGCTTCGCCTTCGGCTGGCTTATACCGCTTCAGCCGCGTTGACAACCACCTGGCCCACAACTACGATTGAGTATCAATAACCTCGCCGTTCTTCGCGGCCAGACTTGCGTCCAGGCGCGTTGATTACAGAGCGAGGAAGGCAGGGAGGGCGCGCGTTGCTCGTCGGCGACACAGGCAGCTTGTCTGCAGCAGTGTGTTGTCTGAGGCGACGCTCACTTGTGCTAAAGATTTTCCAGTCACGGCGCTGCATCCTGCTTGGCGCCTGCCACGGATCGGCT
>DAIQPV010000290.1:953-4101 GCA_036787145.1 Rhodospirillales bacterium | reverse complement strand
AAGGGGCACGCGCACGAGCAAAAGATCCGGCCGTGCCGTCGGCGCGCCTCCCGGCCCCCGGGCACACCGCCTCGTCCGCAATCACCAAAGGACATTCTTCATGACCACGCCTCGATCCACCGAAACGGCCGAGACGTCCCTCACGCGGGACCTGATCTATGCCGCGCGCTATTACCTCGGCGGCCGCCGCGGCCTGCTCGTCCTCGCCGGGCTGGTGATCGTGGCCGGCCTGGCGTTGAACTGGAGCTGGCTGGCCGCAGCCGGCATCGCGCCGATCCTGATCAGCGTGTTGCCCTGCGTCGCCATGTGCGCGCTCGGTCTGTGCATGAACAGGGGGAGCGGCAAATCGTGCTCGACCGCCGCGAAAACCCCTGACCCGGCGGCGGTAGACGACACGGTGGCGACCGCGCAGGCGGTTGCGCTCGACGCTCCGCCCGAGTCCGCGGCACCCGAGCCGCCAATCAGCGGCCACGCCGCCCCTCTTTCGACCCCCAAACCGCAACCCTGCAAGGAAAGGAGACCAACCGATGCGTAAATCGATCAAGGCGCTTGCCGTCACCTCTGCCGTCGTCGCGGGCCTGGCAGCCGCGCCCGCGCTCTATGCCCATGACTCCAAGGAGTCGGGCGGCTCGATGATGGGCTCCGGCATGATGGGCCAGGGCGGCATGATGGGCCAGATGAGCGAGATGATGGAGGGCTGCAACAAGATGATGCAGTCCATGCACCAGGGTGGCTCGGGACGGCCCAACGAGCAGTGGCGCGACGGCACCCCAAGAAACGAGGGAACGTCCGGGAAAGACGGCTGAAGCCGAAGCCGGCCTGCCGTCCGACGCACAGGACGGCAGGCCGGCTGTCCTACGATTCCGGTTCTGGAGCAGAGATGCACTTCCTGAAGATCTTCGCACTGGCTGTCGTGCTGACGTACGCCCTGGTGGCAGGTCCAGCGGCCTTCGCGCACTCCGTCAAAGACTTGGAGTCGACGCTGGGCGACAGGGAGAAGTACTTCCAGCCAGTGGACGAGGAGGCCCCGGGATTCACGCTGCGCACCGCGGACGGCGAGACTCTTCGCCTCGCCGATCTCCGCGGCAAGGTCGTGGTGCTGCATTTCATCTACGCCAGCTGTCCCGACGTCTGCCCGCTGCACGCCGAGAAGATCTCCGAGATCCAGGAGATGGTGAACCAGACGCCGATGAAGGCACAGGTACGCTTCGTCACCATCACCACCGATCCAGCGAACGATACCGCCGAGGTGCTGCGCGACTACGGCCCGGTGCACGGCCTTGACCCCGTCAACTGGACGTTCCTGACGGCCACGCAGGATCAGCCGGAGGACGCGACCCGTGGGCTTGCCCAGTCCTACGGTCACAAGTTCAAGAAGACAGAGGACGGCTATCAGACGCACGGCGTCGTCACTCACGTGATCGACAAGCAGGGTCGCTGGCGCGGGAATTTCCACGGCCTGAAGTTCGGACCGACCAACCTCGTCGTGTTCGTCAACGCTCTGGTGAACGACGCAGCCACGCCGCATGGCCACGGCGAGCAAAGCTGGTGGGACCGGATCAAGGGCTGGTTCTAGTCAAGACGAGCATGCGAACTTCACACTCGAATATACGCTCGACCGCAGAAGGTGCCGCCACACCGATTGGTGACTGGCCGGGCGCATTACGCCGATATGTCGTCGCCGTAGCGCTGGGCAGTCTCGTTTGGGAGGCTGCGCAATTGCCCCTCTACACGATTTCGCATGAGGGCAGCACGAGCGAAATTCTGCTTGCCATTCTGCACTGCACCGGTGGCGACATCCTGATCGCCAGCATGGCTTTGCTCGGTGCGCTGTTGGTTGCGGGCGACCGGCGCTGGCCAAACGCTCGGTTCCACGCCGTTGCCGCGATCGCCGTTTTCGGGGGTTTTGCCTATACGCTGTTCAGCGAATGGCTTAACACCGAGGTTCGCGGCAGTTGGGCCTACACCGCGCTGATGCCGCGGCTGCCCGTCATAGGAACCGGCGTCTCGCCCCTCGTACAATGGCTCGTCGTCCCGCTCGCCGCCTTCTGGTGGGCTCGCCACCCGTTTACCCGCGCCAAGCAACCGAAAGAAACCTGCACATGACACGACAACGGGCGTTTTCGCGAAAGGCTTTGGGATGGCTGCTCCTGCCGGCGTTGCTGGTCGGGGCCGGTGCCATCTGGTTCGTCGTGGATCCGGGTTTCCGCACACCAAACATATCGACGGACGCGTCGTCGGCCATGCCGCGAGACGAGTTCGAGCGGCGCGTCCGGACCTACATCCTGGAGAACCCGGAGATCCTCGTCGAGGCGATGCAGCGCCTGCAGGCGCGCCAGCGCGCCGCCGAGGCTAACGAGGCTGCGGCAGTGTTGGCAGCGCGCGGCGACGAGGTGTTCCGCGATCCAGCGAGCCCCGTGGGCGGCAACCCCGCGGGCGACGTGACGCTCGTCGAGTTCTTTGACTACAACTGCCCCTACTGTCGGCGTGTAGCGCCGGTGATGAACGACGCCGAGGTGGCGGACCCGCAACTCCGAATCGTCTACAAGGAGCTCCCCATCCTCGGGGCGAACTCGCTTTACGCCGCCAACGCGGCGCTGGCCGCGCACCGGCAGGGCCGTTACGCGGCCTTCCACAAGGCGCTGATGCAGGCGGACGGCGCCGCGAACCCGGATGGCGTTCTCGCGATTGCAGCCGAAGTCGGGCTCGACGTGGAGCGCCTGAAGGCCGACATGGAAGGTCCGGCGATCCAGGACGCGATCGACCGGAATCTGGCGCTCGCGCGCGATCTAAGAATCACGGGCACGCCGGGCTTCGTGGTGGGCGAGCGGATTCTGCGCGGCGCCACCGACCTCAAGACCTTGCAGGACCTGATCCACGAGGCGCGGAGGAAGCCATGACGACGGCGTTCAGACCAGGAAAAGTGCATTAGGAGACGATGCTGGAGGTTTCGAACATCGGCCTGCTGACGGCGTTCGCGGCGGGCGCCATCTCGTTCCTCTCGCCCTGCGTGCTGCCGGTCGTGCCCGGCTACGTGTCCTACGTCGCGGGCCGCGCCGTTGCCGACGATACCGGCGGTGGCGCGGTGGCGCTACGCCTACCGGCGGTGGGGCTGAGCGTCTGCTTCGTGCTCGGCTTCTCCACGGTG
>DAIQPV010000290.1:0-943 GCA_036787145.1 Rhodospirillales bacterium | reverse complement strand
GTGCTGCTGGGCGCGAGCGCAACCGCGCTTGGCCAGCTTCTCCTCACCTACCGCTATGAGCTCAATCTCGTCGGCGGCGCGATCATCATCCTGTTCGGCCTGTTCCTGATCGGGCTGGTCCAGCCGACATGGCTGATGCGGGAGTTCCGCTTCCACGCGGCGATTCCCGGCGGCCGACCGGTCTCGGCTTATGTCCTCGGACTCGCCTTCGCCTTCGGCTGGACGCCCTGCATCGGGCCGATCCTCGGCGCCATCCTCACCGTCAGCGCCGCTTCCGCCACGGTGTCCGGCGGCGTGGCACTGCTCGGGGTCTACTCCCTCGGGCTCGGCGTCCCGTTCTTGCTGGCGGCGCTGTTTACCGACGGCCTGATGGCGCGGCTCAAGGCGTTCGGCCGCATCGGCCGGCTGCTCCAGCTGGCAGCGGGCGTGATCCTGATCCTCATGGGCCTCGCCATGATGACGGGGCAGCTCTCGGCCTTCTCTTACTGGCTGCTCGATACGTTCCCGGCGCTCGCCAATATTGGCTGATCTGGTGTTCGAACCAAACTCCGGAGCCCGGCAACAATGCTCGCTTCGATCGGGGGTGTTACGGTCAGAAATGAACTACCGGCTTCGAAACGCCCGGCGCCGCCCCAGTGCAGTGTCGCGCGCTTCGGCGACCTCTTGTGCAGACACGCATCGAGAAACGAGCTCGGCCAGCCCAACCTCGATCACTGCTTCGAACCGGGCGAGATCGGCATCCGGGGGAGGACAGCGTGGATGGTAAAGATCGTGTCCCCAATTGCGGTAGGGTCATTTTCGACTATCGCGTCCTCTGCAATCCGCCAACCCTCTATGAGGGATCGGTGAAGGCGGTCACTCTGATGATAGGCGAAGATCCTCGCGAGCGGTGCCGTCGCGGATTGTGTTGGATTTGGTTGAGCGCTCTCCGGCGACATGAGGT
>DAIQPV010000289.1:0-4137 GCA_036787145.1 Rhodospirillales bacterium | reverse complement strand
GACGGCATCCACAGCATGATCGAAAAGATCATCCCCAATGTCTGTGCCCAATCGGGCAGGGCAGTGTAGTGCAGGTGGTGTGGCCCGGCCCAGATATAGAGAAAAATCAGGGTCCAGAAATGGACGATCGACAGCCGGTAAGAGTACACCGGCCGCTCGGCCTGCTTCGGAATGAAATAGTACATGATCCCGAGGAAGCCGGCGGTCAGGAAAAAGCCAACGGCGTTGTGACCGTACCACCACTGCGTCATCGCGTCCTGGACGCCGGACCAGATGATATAGCTCTTGGTGCTGCCGATCGACACCGGGATCGCCAGATTATTGACGATATGCAGCATCGCGACAGTGACGATGAAGGCCAGATAAAACCAGTTGGCCACATAAATATGCGGTTCTTTGCGGCGCATCAGGGTGCCGGCGAAGCACACCAGATAGGAAACCCAGACGACCGCCAGCCATGCATCCACATACCATTCCGGCTCGGCATATTCCTTCGACTGGGTAATGCCGAGGACGTATCCGGACGCGGCCAGCACGATAAACAGCTGGTAGCCCCAGAAGATGAAGTTGCTGAGCGCCGCCCCCCCGAACAGCGGCGCGCGGCAGGTCCGCTGCACCACATAGAGCGAGGTGCCCAGCAACGCGTTGCCACCGAAAGCGAAGATCACCGCCGACGTATGCATCGGGCGCAGCCGGCCAAACGTCGTCCACTCCAAGTCGAGGTTAAGCAGCGGAAAAGCAAGCTGCCACGCGATCACCACGCCGACCAAAAATCCGACAACCCCCCAGAAGACGGTGGCGATCGTGAATTTTTTGATGACATCCTCGTCATACGGGATGGCTACCCGAAGTGGAGGGGCGGCGGCCGCTAAAGCTGCACTCATTATTGTCTCCGTAGAAGATGCCGGCGGTGGCCAGCTGCACAATAAAGAAAAGCCGAAGCAATCAGTTTTGATTTAACTATTTTGGCTTATCTTTAGGTTGGGACCAAAATTTAACTCGATAGGACTACCCGCAAACAGCCTACTTTGCTGCCGCAGCCTCAGCAAAAGCTGGTTATCCTGAGCCGTTTCCGCCGCCGTTCCATGACGCTTGCCGCATCTTAGAAGTCTTCGAGCTCAGCTGTCAACGGGCGGGAAAGCCTTGAAAAAGGCTTCTATAAGCGGCCCGCGCGGTTAGCAAGTTCTAGGCAGATCCGCCCTTCAACTATAAGGACACGAGAGTGAAAGTAGTTTTCGTTTGCATTACACGCGTCGGCTGTTGTTGCTCGGCGCGGCCGGCTCCGCTGTTGTCAAATCGCAAGCATGGATCAGTTTTGAAAGATCAGGGATTTTCGTAGCTGAGGGAAAGAGGCCCGCCCACGGGCCGCTGGTCCGGCGCAGCGCATCCTGCCGAACGCGCGCTGGGCTCCTTGAGGTGTCCTCTCCGTTCAGGGGGGCCCGGTTTGTGGGTCGGCCCCCCCGACGGCACTGCGGATCAACCCATTGCCGGCGCAATCCGGCGGCTTTACTGCGGGCAGGAGATCCCCGGCGCGATGCGGCTGGACCAGACCACGAAGGGATTGGTGCTCCAGCCAGCGGCCCCCCACACCGCAATCGCCTTGCCTGCCGCGGCGGCAAAGTTGACCTCGGCAGAGTCGCCTTGTGCCAGGGTATAATCGGAGACCCGCAGGCTGTCGCTCCACGGATTGCCGGCGAGCTTGCGGGTGTAATAGACGTTGAAGCTCTCCGGTCCCGTCCAGTCGGACAGCCAGACCACCTGCGGGACGCTCCCGGCGCTGCCGCACGGGGAAACGACCAATGCCGGCCTTGTGACGTTCTGCTCGCCGTTATGGATATCGCTGCCGAGCGTGACCGGAGCCGACCATGAGGTATAAGGAGGCCGCAAGCTGCGCGTGTAGCGGATGCGGCTGGAACCATCGCCGGTCTCTGCATAGACGATATGTGCTGCGCCGCCCGCACCGAAGGCAACGTCGGTCTCGTACGTGCCCACGTCCGGTGCGATGACCGATTTCTTGAATGTCCGGCCGTAGTCGCTCGAGCGGAACACTTCGAGGCTCTTCGTCGGCGGAGGGTCGAACGTATCCCAGCGCCCGGCGCTGATCAGAATTTCGCCGCCCGGGCCGCCCGCTATCGCCTCGCCGAAATCTCCTCCCCCGAAGTAGGTTCCGGCGCGCAGGACCTTTCTTGGGGACCACGTCGCACCACGGTCCGACGATCGGGTAAAATCGAAGCCGGTAACGCTCTGGATCGTCATGTCGGCGAGCAGGTAGACGTAATTGGCGTCCGACGGCCCAACCGGCGTCGCCAGGAAGATCCTGGTGTACCCGAATTCGCTGAGCAGCGGCGGCGCATTCACGTCCGGAAAATCGATGGCCTTGACCGGAGCCGACCAGGTTACTCCGCCGTCGCGCGAAGAACTCACGGCGGCACCGCCGCTCAGCATCCACCCGTGGGCGTCGTTGCGTCGATAGAAGAAGGCGGCGTAGACCCGGCTGCCGTCGGTTGACCACAGCAAGGTCGGAACATCACAGATCGGCATGTCGGCGGCGAGCGGCAGCTTCTTCGCCGGGGCCCACGACCGTCCCCCGTTCACGCTGGCCCGCGTATAGCAGCCGGCCTCGGTGACGAAGGCGGCGACGACTTGGCTGGCGTTTTTCGGATTGACGACAACCGGCCGGGTGCCGACCTTGCCGACCGGTCTGAGCGGGACATCGCCCAGATCCGCCGGCGGTTCGGCCACCGTCAGCGGTTCGATCCCGACATCCTCTTCCGGCACGGCATCAAGAGGTTCGATTGCAGAGACCGAAGCAGCAGAAAGAACAAGCATTCCCGCTCCGGCTAGAGCGGAGCAAAATTTACCGCGCATGACGTCCTGTCCCCACGCCTCCCGCCGCTCCGGAACATTCCCGGGAGCAGCATACGAAGCAAAAATTATAGTATTTTCTTAGCAAAGACGCAATCGGCGGCGTCTCTGAAGGGTTCGAACCTGCAGCTATGTTACATGGAAGCAACGAGCGAGGACTTCGAGCACCGTTTCTTATCATTAAGTTACGGTTATATAATATTAGAGACCTTTTTTATTTTGATTTAGAGCAACATGCTGCAGGCTATGCCTGCAGCGTCAATTTAGTGTCGGACAGAATTCAGGTGACGGGCTGACGGCGCTCCGGCTGACCTTTGCCGGGCGCCGCCTCAGTTCCTATCCTTTGCCGGCCCGATCCGGGAGCTCTACTGCGGGCAGGAGATTCCCGGGGCGATGCGGCTGGACCAGACGGCGAAGGGATCGCCGTTCGGAGCTTCGGCACCCCACACCGCAATCGCCTTGCCTGCCGCAGCGGCCAGGCCGGGCTCGGCGTGGTAGCCCTGTGCCAGGGTATAATCGGAGACCCGCAGGCTGTCGCTCCACGGATTGCCGGCGAACTTGCGGGTGTAATAAACGTTGAAGTTCTCAAATCCCTCCCAGTTGGACAGCCAGACCACCTGCAGGACACTGCCAGCGCTGCCGCAGGGGGAGACGACCAACGCCGGCCTTCTGGCGGTCCGTTCGCTGTTATGGATATCGCTGCCGAGCGTGACCGGCACGGACCATGAGGTATAAGGGGGCCGCAGGCTGCGCGTGTAGCGGATGCGGCTGGGGGGCGCGTCGCCGCTTTCCGCGTAGACGAGATGCGCTGCTCCATTCACCCCGAAGGCCACCGCGGTATCGACCGTTTGCACATTGGCAACGATCACGGATCGCGTGAAGTTTTTGCCATAATCGGTCGATCTCAGGGCGACGATATTCTTGCTTGAGTCATCCAGGTGCCCGGCCGTAAAGAGAATTTCACCGCCGAGGCCGCCGGCAATAGCTTCGCCATAGTCACCGCCAACCTCGCCGTACCCGCTTAGGAACTTTCTCGGCGTCCAGTTCAAGCCGCGATCGGACGATCTCACAAAATCGTACCCAACAAGGGTCTGAATGTGCATCTCCGCGAGCAAATAAACGTAGTGGGCATCCTTTTGCTGCAGCGGCATCGCCAGGAACAACCGATCATAAGTAAAGTCGCTGAAGAGCGGTGGCGCATTCACGTCCGGAAAATCGATGGCCTTGACCGGAGCCGACCAGGTCACGCCGCCGTCGCGCGAAGAGCTCACG
>DAIQPV010000288.1:0-4139 GCA_036787145.1 Rhodospirillales bacterium | reverse complement strand
CTCAGCAGGAGCCGCGGTGGCGGCTGGCGGCCTTCATAAAACTGCGCCACAAAAGCCTCAAGGATAGCCCCGGCGCTCTCATCGGCGGCGTTGTCCGGGTAGTAGGCCCTGTTGCCATAGTTGCAGCCGGCCCGGAAAAAGAAGACCTGAACGCAGGCGGCCGTCCCCGATTGCTCGACGGCGATCACGTCGGCGTCTCCCAGCAGGGCGAGATTGATGTCCTGATGGGATTGCACCGCGGTCAGCGCGCGGATCCGGTCGCGATATTTGGCGGCCTCCTCGAACTCCAGTTGCAGGCTCGCCGTTTCCATGCGCCGGGCGAGGTCCTGCTGGATTTGGCGGCTGTTGCCCTTCAGAAAGCCCCGCGCCTGATCCACCAATGCCGCATAGTCCTCGACGCCGATGCGCCCCACGCAGGGCGCCGAGCACCGCTTGATCTGGTGAAGCAGGCAGGGGCGGGTCCGGGCGGCAAAGACCGCGTCCGAGCAGCTTCGCAGGAGGAAGACCCGCTGCAGCGCGGTCAGCGACCGGTTCACCGCCCAGGTCGAGGCAAAAGGCCCAAAGTAATCGCCGGGACGGCTCTGCGCGCCGCGATGCTTTAGTACACGAGGATAAGGATGATCGGCGGTGACAAGAATACAGGCAAAGGACTTGTCATCCCGCAGCAGAATATTATAGCGCGGGCGCAGTCGCTTGATGAGGTTGGCTTCGAGGAGGAGGGCTTCCGCCTCGGTGTGGGTGACGACGAACTCCATCGTCGCCGTATCGGCGACCATGCGGTGCAGCCGCGGTCCGAGCCTGCCCGGACTGGTATAGGCGGCGACACGCTTCTTCAGGTTGCGCGCCTTGCCCACGTACAGGACGTCACCGCGTGCGTCGATCATCCGGTAGACACCGGGGGAGGTGGGCAGGCGCGCCAGGCAGGCATCCACGACCGGCGCTCCCAGTGGCGGCGCTCCCAGTGGCGGCGGGGAGGGGGGAAAGGGCCCCTGGCTGTCGGTTTCATCTGCCATCATGCATAATTATTTCGATCGAATGGGGTGCGGGGTCAACGCCGGGATCTCCAGTGTCCGTCGTCGCCGGCTTGCCCCTTCGTTGTCACGTCATCGCGTGGCGGCGGGCTAAGACCCCTGCGATATCCAACGAATCCTGTGGACAACTCTGTTGACGAAGTCCCCGGAGGCGTAATGCCCCTTGACAGTAAACCGAATGTGAACCCCAGCCCGACAAGCAGGGAGGCTACGAACATATTGATTTTGTGACCCTAATATGCGCGGGATTTCAATACTGACAGGCCAGCGCCAACCATTAGCCCGAATAGGGCATAGCGGTCAGTGCCCATTTTTTCTGTGTACAAGTGGGCCTTGCACAACCGCCGAACTGAGGGCGGAAACGCCTCAACACCAGCACATTAGCTGGCGAACCGCTCGATTTCGACGCCGACGCTCGCTGCATCCGCGAAGACATCGAGTTTCTCGATGCGCACTCGCACCGACTGCACCCGTCCGTCGGCGAGGCAGATGGCGGCGATTTCTTCGGCGAGCGTCTCCAGCAGCTTGATATGACGGCCGGCAACCAGCGCGCGCACCGCGTCGGTGAGACGCTCGTAACAGACGACGTTCATCAGATCGTCCTGCAGTTCCCGATCCTCCCTGACCGCAAGATCGAGGTTGATGCGGACCCGTTGCGGCTGAACTGTTTCGTGGCGGTGCACGCCGATCCGACAGACCAGCAGCAGGTCGCGGACGAAAACATGCCGGATGGCTTTGCGCGCGTCGGCGATCTGCAGCGGCACGACTATTCCACGATCTGCCATCAGCAATTCTCCGGGACCTCGACCTGTCGGTCACTCATCGACGGCCTCGTGGCGCTTGGCCACAGTCCATCCGAGATGCTGCCCGCCGTCGACGGCGATCATCTGTCCCGTTACTCCGGGCGCGTCAAGAAGGAAGCGCACCACGCCGGCGATCTCCAGCGGTGACGTCGGCCGGGCAAGCGGCACGGCGGACCACTGTCGGACAAACTGCTCCTCGCTCTGCCGCACGCTCGGCAGGGTCGGCCCGGGGCCGATCGCGTTCACCCGAACCTTCGGCGCCAGGGCCATCGCCAGTGTTTGCGTCAAGGTCCACAGCGCGGCTTTACTGACCGTATAGGACGTGAAATGAGGCGTCAGGTTCCACACCCTCTGGTCAAGCACATTGATCACGCAGCCTCCGCTTTCCGGCACCTGGCGGGCAAAGGCCTGGGTCAGCAGAAAAGGGGCGCGGAGATTGATCTGCAGGTGCCGCTCCCAACTCTCGCGGGTCACGCTCAGCGCGTCGTCTCTTTCAAAAACGGAGGCATTGTTGATGAGACAGTGAACGGGTCCCAGCGCATCGGCGACCCGACCCACCAGCTGCGACGTTTCCGCCTCGCTCTGCAGGTTTGTAGCGAAGGCCTGGGCGCACCCGCCGTTCGCTGCGATGGTTCCGACCAGGGCTTGCGCGGCGGCCAATGAACGATGGTGATGCACGGCCACCGACCAGCCAACAGAGGCCAGATCGCGGGCGACCGCAGCGCCGATGCGCCGTGCTGCCCCGGTAATCAACACCACCCGGCTGCCGTCGTTCATGCTTGCACCATGCCGCTCCCGGACAGCGCGCGCAAGCCGCGCCAGTGATCGTGCCCGCGCCAGTGATCGTGCCGCGCCGCCGTCAGCCTCCGCGGCGCAGCAGGGTGGCAAGTGTTGAGACCACCCGCACGCTCTTGGTGATGCGCCAGGATACCGACGCCTTGACGGATCGAAGCTGGGCCTTCAGATCCGCGCGCGCCGCACGCGCTTCGTCAAGCGCGCCTTCGGCTCGCCGAATCTGCTCGCCACATTGATCCCGTTCCGCAACCAGCATTTCCCTCTGCGCCCGGGCCTCGTCGCGCTGCTGTTTGGCAAGATCGTGGTCGGCGTGTTCGTGCGCGAGCAAGGCTTCAAGTTCATCGAGCCTCGTTGCGAGCCTGCCGTTCTCGGCTTCAGCCTCATCGAGACTGTGCTGAACTTCGTCACACCTTTGCTCAAGTCGCTCCTTCGCCGCCGATGTTTCCTGGTGCTGCTGCTCCAGGGAACGCCGCGCCTCCTGAAGCGCACGCAGGTCCTGCTCGAGAGGCTCGACGGTCTGTTGCAGTGCATTGGCACGGGCCGCCTCACCCTCCGTTCGCACCGAAAGCTCGTCCAGGGCTCGCGCTTCGCGCGAGAGGCGATAATTATCAAAGATATTGGCCGGTATCGACAGGCGGGAGAGGAGCGACTCCGCCTGCTCATTGCAGCAGTAAAACCGGTTCAGCCCGTCAAACAGAGCGAACTGGTACCCGGCTTGCAGAAGCAGCGGTTCCCACTCGGCCTGGGTCGGACGCCCTTCAGCATCCGTGGCTTCGACAACGACAACATAGGGGCGATGGCGATCGAAGTTGCCAGACGCGAGGACATCCTGTTCGGCGCCTTCAACATCGATCTTGAGGAAATGCACGGGCTGATTGGCAGCGTGCTCTTCAAATATTTCGCTCAGGGCAATATTGGGAACGCTGCGCGGATCAGGTCCGGGCGCTCGTTCGGCGGCCAGCTTCGCATCCACCGTCCCGTGTCCGCGGGTTCCGGTGGGATAGTAGGTGACTTCTCCCCGGCTGCTGCCGACGGCGACACACAGGTTGATGTCCCTGGGACGCGCCGCCGTCAGCTCGGCGTGCAAGAAGGCATCCGGCTCGACGTTGATCCCGTTCCAGCCTCGCTCGTAAAAATAGTGGGTCACGCTGTCTTCCAGCGGGTGACCGGCCCCGATGTCGATATAGAAGCCTTGTTCAAGGTCGCGGAAAGTGCGCCGGAGCACCACGTCTTCTGCGTTCTGGGCGAAGGAGAACATGGGGGCCAGCATCGGCGTTGAACCTCTTCAAACACGTCGGATGGAGCTGCGTTGGGGATGCCTTTGCTGCTGCGCGCTCGTCAGCCGAGGCCGTATCGAGCGAACAGCGCCTCCGGCGGGAGGTGGTCCGCCAGAACGCGCCCGTCCCGCCAAGCCGCCTCATAGACGGTGCGGAGAACGGGGAGCTGAACCCTTCTGAATTCGTCCAGATGCTTTTTTTTTACTGATACGGCGACCACCGAGAAATTTTCG
>DAIQPV010000287.1:0-4177 GCA_036787145.1 Rhodospirillales bacterium | reverse complement strand
ACGGGCGGGAGCCGGAGAAGTGGATCACGACGCTGCGCGCCGATCTGTGGGCCGGTCTCGGCGACGAGTGGAAGCTTTACGTCCGTATCGACCAGCCGCTCGTCTATTCGAACGATGTGACCAGCAGTTTCAATCCCAACGGACACAGCCGGTTTGGCCAGGGCGACCTGCTGACCGAGGTGGCGATCATCGCACCGCCGCCGGCGGCGCGCATCGGTTACGGTGCTGGGCTGCGCGTCGTCTGGCCCACCGCGGGGCTCAATGAAGCAGGAAACGGCAAGTACCAGATCGGCCCCGTCGCAGGTGTTCGTTTCAGCTTGCCGGAAATTACCCCCGGCAGCTTTTTCCTGCCGCAGGCGATTTATCTGAACAGCGTCGCCAGTCGCAACGAGAACGAGGACAGGCCCGACATCAATCAGCTATATATTCAGCCCAAGTTTAACATCAACCTGCCTGGTGACTGGTTCATGACCGCCTATGCCAGTGAGAATATTCAAATAAACTTTGGAGATGACCAAAAATTGTTTTTTCCCTTTGATCTGATGATTGGCAGGAAGCTGCTTGGTAGTGCTGTCGCCTCACTGGAGTACTCGCAAGAGCTGTTTCATGACAAGGACTACGAACCATACCAATGGCAGCTCGAAGGGCGCATTGGATACTATTTCTAGGCGGCAAATAAAGGAGCATATGCCTGCGCGAGGATGGCAATCGAGTCGGCGGCAAGCGTAATGTCTGGGGAAGCTACGTGCAGCACGGGTAACAGGGCCGGTGCAGTTGCGGCGGAGGCAGGGGATGGGCTTTCATCATAAGGCAGGAACAGGAAAAGGCGGCGTCGCGGCACTGGTCTGCCTGCTCGGCGCGGGGATCTCCGGACCGGCGCACGCCGCGGGCTTGTTTCTCTACGAAATGGCGACGCCTGATCTCGGCACCGCGTCTGCCGGGCGTGCGGCGGCGGCCGACAATGCCGCAACCGCTTTCGGCAACCCTGCCGGCATGGCCAGGCTTGAGCAGTCGCAGATGCTCGTCGGCATCCAGCCAGCCTATGGCATCACCCGGTTCGACCGAGGCAACGACACGACGGTATCCGGCGGTAACGGCGGCAATGCGCTGGGATTCATTCCAGGGCTCGCCGGATACTTCGTCTACAGCGCGACCCCGGACCTGAAGTTCGGGCTTTCGCTCGCTTCGGACTTCGGCCTGTCCGCCCGCTACCAGAGCAACTGGTCCGGCCGTTACTACAGCCTGGACTCCGAATTGCTCACGGTCGGGGCTTTTCCGGTCGTGGCGTACCGGATCAATCCCTGGCTGTCGATTGGCGGCGGCGCGCAGATCATTTATGGCAAGCTCAACTCGAAGACCGGCATCAACGACGTCCTTGACGGCGGCGATGCCAGCATCGACATCAGCGCCGACGACGTGGGCTTTGGCGGCATGGCAGGGATTCTGCTCGAGCCGCTTGAAGGGACGCGTTTCGGCGTAACCTACACCTCCCAGGTCAAGCTTGACCTCAATGACAAGCCGAAGACCAATAATCTCGGGCCGCTGCTCCAGGAAGCGCTTGACCTCTCCGGGCTGACGGGTGCCAAGGTGGATCTCGGCTTGACCATTCCCAACCAGGTGATGGTCAGCGGCTACCACGACGTGACCGATACGATTGCCGTGGTCGGCAATGTCGTCTGGCAGCAGTGGAGCCAGTTCGGCCAGCCCAACCTGGAAGTGGAATCGACGACCAGCCGCAAGGCGACGGCCAACCTCGACTACGATGACACCTGGGGCGTCGCGCTGGGCACGCGCTACAGGTTCGCGCCGGATTGGCTGTGGTCGGTGGGCGTCGCCTTCGACTCCTCGCCCATTTCGAAGAGCCAGCGGACCCCTGCGCTGCCACTGGACCAGCAGATCCGCGTCGGCACCGGCGTGCAGTATGCGCTGAACGACCGCCTGACGATTGGGACCGCCTATGAGTATCTGAATCTCGGCGAGGCGGATATCGATCGCAGCAAGCCTTTGCCGGGGACCCTCCAGGGCAACTACTCCACCAACGAGATCCACTTCTTCAATGCGACGCTGAGCCTGAAATTCTGACGCCGCCACCGGGATGAGGTGGACCACCCGGAGTGCTGATATTCCCGGATCAGCGGTCGGGCCGGGTGAACTGGACCGTAGCTCTCCGCGCTTGCTCCGGCGGCCTTCGCGCTTCGCCTGCCTCCCTATCGATCGCGTGGTAACAACAGCTTTTCGCGGCGCCGTGACCCGGCTAAGCTCTGCGCAGGACGCTGCAGGGGGCAAGGCCATACAGCGAAGTCTTTCTCCCAGCGTAAAAGTCAACTGAGAGCGCCCGTAGCTCAGCAGGATAGAGCACAGGATTCCTAATCCTGGGGTCGTGGGTTCGAATCCCGCCGGGCGCACCAATAAAAACAAAGACTTAGCCCAGCCAGCCCGTCACTGAAGTTTATAGCAGACGCCGCCGGGGTAACAGCAGGGGTAACAGAACGGCCCGGCGCGGGCGGATTCCGTAGGTTTTGCCGGCCCAGGAGCTCCACAGGGCTGCGACGAGTGGCGGGCAGTCCGGCGTTTTTCCGGCGGTCACCACCACCAGAGCAGGGCGGTGCTGAGCGCGGCACTGATAGCCAACGACGGTGCCCAGATCTGCCAGGTGAGGCAAAGGAAGTCGCGCATGGCGGGCAGGATAGCGCCGCCCGGCTAAGATGGCCCCACCGGCCGCCCCGGCGGGCAGGGATTCGCATCTCGCTCGATGCGGCACCAGAAAGCCGGCCGGGCGGCGGGACTCGCCAGCGGGCGCCGCACGGGCGGCCCTCACCGATGCATAGCGAGTGGACAGGTTTGACGTGACTGCGGGTAATCCGTAGTTTATGGGGTTCGAGTGGGACGACACCAAGGCAGCCAGCAACCTGCGCGACCACGGCGTCAGCTTCGCCCAGGCAACCGGCGCCTACCGCGAACGGTGCAGCCCTCGCGCCGGCGACCACCCCTCGACCGGCTCCATCCGCGAGACGTAGCGGCCGGCCACGTGGTTGCGATGGCAGCGGCTCGCTGCCCGGAACGTCAGCCGGTCGTCGCCCGCGCCGACGAACTCCAGCGGGGCGAGCCGGCTGCGGTAGGCGTGCTCGCCGATCTCCGCCCGCATCGTCCGGAACAGCCGCTCGATGGTCGGTGTCGGTGCCGAGGCGTCTGGACCGTCACCAGTTTCCCCATGCGCAAGACCTTTCCGTAATGACGGTTCTAACGGTTCCTTACAGTTTGTCGGACATGGGTGTCCGGGTCGAGGATCGCGAGACGCCATTTGGCGACGTTCCGGTGAGCCGAAACGGCCTCGATGATCTCGCCGGCGGCCGCCGCCTCCTGGAGGCATCGGCGGACTTGGCGCACCGTGATTTTGCCGCTGTGGCGGGCCAGCGTCTCCTGCAACGGCCAGGCCAACCCCAATAGTGTTGCCGTGCCATGCGAGGCTCACCAGCACGAGCTTCGCTGTCCCTACGAGTTTGCGAGCGATTGAGGACGGCGGTGATGGCGTCGATGCTCATCAGCGTTCGCCCTCGCGCACCCGCGCGACGATACGATCGAGGCGATTAGCCGTACCGCCAGTGCGCTCAGTCGATGGCGAGGATGATGTGCGAGGCTTTGATCAGGGCGCAGGCGGGGTCGCCGACCTTGAAGTCGAGGCTGATCGCGCTCTCCTTGGTGATGATCGCGGCAATCGACTTGCCGTCGCCCAGATCAAGGATGATCTCGCTGTTCACCGCGCCATCTTCCCGGCGCGCCACCGTGCCTCGCAGCACATTGCGCGCCGACGATCGCCCCACCTCTCCTTCCGGCGCGAGCAGGATGAAGCTCGACTTGATGAGCGCAAAAACCTCCCGGCCCGGGGCGAGGTCCAGGTTCTTCACGCTCGCCTCGGTGATAATGGCGACGAGCGTGATGGTCTCAGAAACTTCAAGGTCGATTTCCGCGTTGACGGCACCGTGCTTTACTTCGGTGACCTTGCACAGCAGCATGTTCCGAGCGCTGGATCTCATCAGATGCCTCCATGACAGAGCGGGGACGACCAAGTCCGATCCAAGTTCGATACTGACAGCATGGGCATGTCGATGCAACTCGCGCCGGATAAGCTGGACCGCGCGCAGGAATCGTCGGCCGTCTTCGGTCAACGATGCGCCGC
>DAIQPV010000286.1:0-4215 GCA_036787145.1 Rhodospirillales bacterium | reverse complement strand
ACCCGCGAGGGTACAACGGTTTTCGAGACCGCCCCGTTCGGCCGCTCCGGCACCCCTCCGCGTCTGTCCTGCCGCCAGTTGCCGGGCAGCTGCGACCGCGCACGTTAGCCGCATCCGCCGCCCCGGACAATGTGGCAATGCATCCGCTTTGCATCTCCGGGCCCGCTTGTGCTCCTTTACTCTGCAGGTGCCCAACGCAGCACGCGCCGCGCCGCGCGGCCTGGATACGCACGTGGCCGCCTTCAGCCCCTCGAAGCGACCGACGCCGCGCACGGACCAGCGGCGCTCGTCTCAGCCACGATTGCATTGACCGGCGGAGATCCGGACGCAAAGAGAACGCGCCTCGCCGTTGCGGAGCGAGGCGCGTTCTCCGCGATGCCTACTTGTAATAGCCGACGCCGCAAACCTGATCGCCGATCTTGGTGATGTAGCTGACCTTCGCCACCGGCTTCTGGTCCGGGTCGACGTCCTTGGGACGGACCCAGGTGTAGGCAACCTCGGTGATCTTGCCGGTCTGGCCGGCGGCGTAGATTTCCTGGCCGAGGGGCTTCGGCGGCGTTGCCTTGTCCATCAGCCCCTTAAGATCCTGCCCCACAACGGTGGGATTGGCGCCATGGGCCGAATACTTGCCGTCGGGTCCGCCACAGAACGGATAGAGATCCCGGTCCTTATAGTCACCCTTGTTGATCGCCGTCAGCGTCTGCGCCTCGTTGACCTTCATCGCCGCCGCGACCTTTTCCAGCAGGGCCTTCGCCTCTGCCGGAGTTCCGGTGTCGCCGGCAAAGGCCGGCAGAGCGACCAGCGAGAAGACGGCCGCCGCACACATCGCCTGAATTTTCCGCATTGAGTTCCTCCCGGATTGCCGAGTTTTTGTGTCCTCACTGAATCGCAACAAACGCCACGCGCGATCTCCGTCGAGCCGCGATGGCCGACACATGGCTGCCACCACCCGCACGACCGAGGCGCTTGTGCGTGTCCGTTACGAACGTGAAAGAAGCAACGCTCCCGCACCGCCAAGGTTCGGGAGCGCCCGAAGTTTTTGAAAATCAGCTTTTGTAGTAGCCGACGCCGCAGACCTGATCGCCGACCTTGGTGACATAGACCACCTTCTGCGCTGGCGTGGTCTCGCCAGGACGGGTCCAGGTATAGGTGACCTCGGAAATCTTTCCGGGCTGCGCGGTGGCGTAAACTTCCTGCCCCAACGGCTTCGGCGGCGTGCCCTTGTCCATCAGGTCTTTCAGGCTCTTGCCGACCAGCGTCGGGTGTGCGGTGAAGGTGCCGTCCGGCCCACCGCAGTAGGGGTAGAGGTCCTTTTCTTTGAAGCCGCCTTCCCCCTTGGTGAACATTTCCAGCGCCTGCGCCTGATTGGCCTTCAGCGCCGCTACCGCCTTCTCCAGCATCGCCTTGGCTTCCGCTGGCGTGCCGTAATCCTGCGCCCAGCCCGGCAGCGCCGTTACGCAGAGCACCATCAGCGACGCACACAATAAGCGAACGAACCGCATTCGACGTTTCTCCCCTTCATGACCTTCTTTTGGCACCATGGAGCGCCCGGCCCCGGTGTGCCCGCCGTTCTTCGGACGAGCGCTTTGGCAAGGACCTTTGACGCAGAAGTGGGCAAAAGTGTGGCGTAACCGGGGCGCCTGGGTGAAAGAGCATCAGACCGCGGGACCAATCAGCGCGCGCAGATTTTGCAGCGTATCGGCCTCGCTCGCCGGCTTGTCCCAGCGGATTCGGTGCACCCGCGGAAACCGCATCGCCACCCCGGAACGATGGCGGCTGGAGTGCTGCACCGCATCGAAGGCAATTTCCAGCACGAGGCCGGGCGCCACCGCGCGGACCGGGCCGAATCGCTCCGTGGTATGGGCCCGCACCCAGCGATCCAGCTCCACTAGTTCGGCATCGGTGAAGCCGAAATACGCCTTGCCCACCGGCACCAGCTTCACGTCTCCCGCGCCGCCCGGCCGCCAGCAGCCGAAGGTGAAATCCGAATAGAAGGAGGAGCGCTTGCCGTGGCCGCGCTGCGCATACATCAGCACGCAGTCGATGGTGTGCGGGTCGCGTTTCCATTTGAACCAGGGGCCCTTCGGCCGCCCCGCGACATAGGCGCTGTCGCGGCGCTTCAGCATCAGGCCTTCGCTGCCGGCGTCCCGCGCGCCGGCGCGCAGCGTCGCCAGATCCGCCCACGCCGCAAAGGGAACGAGGGGCGAAAGGTCCATCCGTTGGGGCGCCGCTCGGACAAACCAGTCCTCCAGCCGCGCCCGCCTTTCGCCGAAGGAGAGCGCGCGCAGATCCTCGCCGCCCTCGAACAGGATGTCGTAAAGCCGGACGTGCGCCGGGTGGCGCTCCTGCAGGGCGCGCGATGGCGCCTTGCGTCCCAGCCGCTGCTGCAGATCCCCGAACGGAGCGACGAAGCTGTCGCGGACCACCAGCAACTCGCCGTCGAGCACCGCCGGAAAACACAGCACTTCAACGATCTCCGGAAATGCCGCGGTCACGTCGTCGCCACTGCGCGAGAAGATGACGCCGTCCGGACGATCGGGTCCGCCACGCGCCGCGAGCTGGACCCGGATGCCGTCCCACTTCCATTCGGCGGCGTACTCCACGGGATCGAGCGTGGCGAGATCAGCATCCTGGAGCGGGTGGGCCAGCATCATCGGGCGAAACACCGCGGCATCGCCCGGCAACGGCGGCGGCCCCTTGCCCTCCAGCCAATCGAATAGCGGGCTGTAGGGCGGGGTGAGCCCGTGCCACAGCTCCTCGATTTCGGAGACCGCAACACCGCCCCACTGCGCCACCGCTGTCTTCGCCAGGCGGGCCGAGACGCCGACGCGCAGGCCGCCGGTGGCGAGCTTCAGCAGGGCGAAGCGCCCGGATGCGTCCAGCGCATGGAGCCAGCCCGTCAGCAGCGCTGCGGCATCGTCGCGATGCACCGCCGCCAGTGTTGCCGCCACCTCGGCCAGCCTCGGAGCCGGCCTTTTCCCGTGGCACTCATCGGCGGGCCAGATCAGCGCCGCGGTTTCCGCCAGGTCACCCACGTAATCGTAGGAGAGGGCGAACAGCAGGGGATCGACGCGGGTCTCGACCAGCGCGCGGATCATCGCCGGACGGAGGTGCGGCAGGGCAAGATCGCCGGTCAGCGCCGCCAGGCCGTAGCCGCGGTCGGGATCGGCGCTCGTCGCCAGCCAGCGTTCGATCAGGCGCAGCTTGGCGTTGCGCTGCGGCGTGTAAACCAGTCCGTCGAGCAGGGCTGCGAAGCGTTCCACCGATGGGCCTCAGGCGTCGGCGTCATCTTCGTAGCCGGCGAGCGACAGGGCATCGGCGGCAAGGCCACGCTGCCGGGCGTGGTGGACGAGTGCCTCCTCGCGGCCATGCGTCACCAGCACCGTCGAAGCGCTGACGTCGTCGAGCGTCTGCGTGAGCTCGTCCCAGTCGGCGTGATCCGAGATCACCAGCGGCAGCTCGACGCCGCGCTGGCGCGCCCGCTGGCGGATGCGCATCCAGCCCGACGCCAGCGCCGTCAGCGGTTCGGGAAAGGCGCGCGCCCAGCGGTCGGCCAGGGCCGAGGGCGGGCACAGCACGATCTCGCCCGCGAGTTCCCGGCGCACGCCGCCCGCCGTCGGGCGAACGTCGCCGAGAGCCACCCCGTGGCGGGTGTAAAGATCGCAAAGGCCCCCCAGCGCCCCGTGCAGGAAGATCGGCCGGTCGTAGCCGGCGGCGCGCAGCAGCGCGATCAGCCGCTGGCACTTGCCCAGGGCATAAACCCCGACCAGATGCGCCCGCTCGGCAAACAGCCGCAGCGAGTCCAGCAGCTTGCCCACCTCGCCGGCATCGGAGGGATGGCGGAACACCGGCAGGCCGAAGGTGGCCTCGGTGATGAACACGTCGCAAGCCTGCGCTTCGAACGGCGCGCAGGTGGAATCGGGCCGCCGCTTGAAGTCGCCGGAAATGACGACGCGGGTGCCGGCATGTTCCAGCACCACCTGCGCGCTGCCGAGGATGTGCCCCGCCGGCAGCAGCCGCACGGTAACACCGCCCACCGTGCGCGCCTCGCCGTAGGCCAGCGGTTCGATCATGCCGGCCGCGTCTGCGCCCCACCGCGCCCGCATGATCGCGGCCGTTGCTGCCGTCGTCAGCACGGCGGCGTGCCCGGCCCGCGCATGGTCGGCATGGCCGTGGGTGATCACCGCGCGTTCGACCGGACGCGGCGGATCGACG
>DAIQPV010000285.1:0-4221 GCA_036787145.1 Rhodospirillales bacterium | reverse complement strand
CAGCGCCCCCCAGGAGATGCCGTAGCGCGCCTTGTTCAAACAGCCGAACGGCCCCTTCAGTCCGGCGACTTCCGGAAAGATACTGGCCTCGGGAACGAAGACCCGGTCCATCACGATCTCCCCCGTCAGGGAAGCCCGCAACGAGAACTTGCCTTCCGTCTTCGGCGTCGTGAGACCTTCCATGCCGCGCTCCAGCAGAAAGCCGCGGATCCGCCCGTCGAGCTTCGCCCAGACGACAAGCACGTCTGCGGCCGGCGCGTTGGTGATCCACATCTTGCTGCCGGTGAGCACGAAACCGCCGTCCACTTTTTCGGCGCGTGAACGCATCGAGCCGGGGTCGGAACCGTGGTCGGGCTCGGTGAGGCCGAAACACCCGATCTTCTCGCCCCGCGCCAGCGCCGGCAGCCAGCGCCGACGCTGCTCGTCGGTGCCGTAGGCCCAGATCGGATACATCACCAGCGACGACTGCACGCTCATCGTCGAGCGGTAGCCGGAATCGACCCGCTCGATCTCGCGGGCGACGAGCCCATAGGCGACGTGGCCCAGGCCGGCGCCCCCATACTCCTCCGGGATGGTGCAACCAAGAAGCCCGAGTTCACCCATTTCGGCGAAGATCGCCGGCTCGAACGTCTCGTGCCGGTGCGCCTCGGTGACGCGCGGCAGCAGCTTGTCCTGGGCGTAGGCGCGTGCCGCGTCGCGCACCAGATGCTCCTCCTCGGTGAGCTGGTCTTCAAGAAGGAAGGGATCGTCCCACTGGAACGCAGCGGCTGAACCGGCGGCGTCATCTTTCATTTCTTGTTCTCCTCATCACTGGCGGAGGCCGCGTCGCCCGCTCGCCACGAACAGGGCGCGATCTCCACCGGTCCCGGGCTCTGTTTCGGCAACAAACCCGCCAGCAGGCGGCAGACATCCTGCCAGCACAGGCGATAATCACCGCCATACCCGGAGTTGGCGAGCAGTAGCCGGGCCTGTCGCCGCCCGAGGGGCCGCCAGTGCCACCGGCCATCCTCAAGCCAGGCACCATCGGCCGGTTGCATGCCGGCGCCGCTGCCCTCAACCGACGCCTCGACCAGGACCAGGTCCGCCCCATCGACCCGCCATTCTTCCCGCCACTCGGTTCTCTCTACGGA
This sequence comes from Rhodospirillales bacterium, assembly GCA_036787145.1. Lineage (GTDB taxonomy): Bacteria > Pseudomonadota > Alphaproteobacteria > Rhodospirillales > Defluviicoccaceae > Defluviicoccus. Next base: position 3,091 of record DAIQPV010000285.1, on the reverse strand, counting down.
ATGCGTCCACGTCAGGACGAACGTCTCGCACGGCGGCGTCGCCATCATGGTGCCGGCCAGGAACAGGCAGACCGGCATCAGCTCCGCGCCGCTCGACGGGTGCGCAGCACGTGCACGACGATTGTCAGGGCCGCCAGGGCGAAGCCAACCTCGTCCGTGACCGGCAGCGCCGCAACCAGGAAGAAAGCGGCAGCAGCGGCCAAAAGGCGCTCACCCGGGACCAACGGAATCGCAAGAAAACCGATCGCCGCCGCTCCCCATAAGGCAATTGCAAGGAGAGCCTTCACAACGACGTAGGCAACCGCGACGGGATTGTCGGTTACCAGCATCAGCGCCGGATCATACACCGCCATGAAAGGAACGACGAAGCCTGCGATCGCGACGCGAACCGCTTCCAGGCCGGTCTGCAAGGGCGGAGAGCGGGCGATCGCCGAGGCGGCAAACACGGCGAGCGCCACCGGCGGCGTCAGGTCCGCCATGATGCCGAAATAAAACACGAACATATGCGAGATCAGCAGCGGCACGCCGAGTTTCAGCAGGACCGGAGCCACCAGCGACGAGACGATGATGTAGTTGGGGATGGTGGGGATGCCCATGCCGAGGATCAGGCAAACCAGCATGGTCAGCAGGAGACAGAAAAACAGGTTGTCCCGGCCGAGGGAAACGATGCCCTGCGTGAAGACACCCGCCAGACCCGTCAGCGTCATCGTGCCGATGATGATCCCAACCAGCGCGCAGGCCACCCCCACGATCAGAGCGTTTCGCGTGCCCTCTACCATGCCGCGCACCGCCACCCCCAGGGTTTCGCGGCCACCGCGGACGAACAGGCTGATCGCCACCAGGATCGCGATCAGCCCTGCGAAAACGTTGATCCCGAACTCAAAAAACGTGGAACAGACCGCCGCGAGCACCAGCCAGAAGCCGATACGGAGTACCAGTGCCTTCAGACGCCGCGAAAGGTTGCCGCCAAGGATGAGGACAACGGTCAGGGCCAGCCCCACTGTTCCCGAGAACAAAGGCGTATATCCAGCGAACAGTAACCAGACCAGCGCCGCAAGGGGGACGATGAGGTAGCCCTGGCGACGCAGCGCCGCCAGAGCACTCGGGCATTCGTCGCGCGGGATTCCCAACAACCCCCGCTTGCCGGCCTCCAGATGCACGGACCACAGCGCGGTCGCGAAATATAATATCGCCGGGATCAGGGCAGCGACGCACACCTCCGCGTAAGAGATGTTCAGGGTTTCCGCCATGATGAAGGCAACCGCTCCCATCACGGGAGGCATGATCTGCCCACCCATGCTCGCGGTTGCCTCGACGGCGCCGGCGAACTCGCTACGGTAGCCGAAGCGTTTCATCAGCGGGATGGTGAATTGGCCGGTCGTGACGACGTTGGCGACGCCGGAGCCGTTGATGGTGCCCATCAGCCCGGAAGAGATGACCGAGACTTTAGCCGGTCCTCCTTTGGTGTGGCCGACTGTCCCAAGCGCAACGTCGGTGAACAGCCGGATCATGCCGGCCTGCTCCAGGAAGCTTCCGAACAGAATGAACAGAAAAATGTAGGTGGATGAAACGTATGTGGGGATGCCGTAGATTCCTTCGGTACCGAAGGCGTACTGGTCAATCACCTGCGCGAAGTCGAAGCCGCGGTGGCCGAGCGGTTGCGGGAGATACTCGCCGAATAGCGCATAGAGGAAGAAGGCGCCGCAGATGAGCGGCAAAGGCCAGCCCATCACACGCCGCGCGGCCTCGAACAACAGCACCAGCGTCGCACAGCCGACCGCGATGTCGAGGGAGGACGGACTGCCGGCGCGCAGGATCAGCGCGCTTTCGAACCACCAGTGGTAAAGGGCCAGCAGAAAGGCTGCCCCGCCAGCGGTCCAGGCCACTATGCGGGAGAAAGAGCCTCGGCGACCGAAGGCGCCTTCCGCCACCATCCCGAACACCATGAGCAGCAGAAAACCGACGTGCAGGGCGCGGACGATCTGACTGGGCAGTGGCGAGTAAGCGGCAGTGATGATCTGGAAGGTGCAGAAGATGACCGCGACAGCAAACAGTGGTTTGCCGGCAGCAAACAGACCGGTGGCGGGATCCGGTGCTGCGGCCGATTGCGGGGGCTCGCCGTTGCGCATGTGGATGCGCCGGCAAGCGCCGCCTTACATCACACCCTTTTCCTTATAATACCGCGCGGCGCCTGGATGCAGGGGGACGATGAAGCCCTTCGCCGCCGACTGCAGCGAGATAGCGCGAGCCGCAGAATGCGCGGCGACCAGTTCCGGCAGGTTCTCGAACATCGATTTGGTCATGATATAGACGGTGTCGTCTGGCAGGCTGGCCCGCGTCATCAGCAGGTTGTTGATAGCGACGGTCGGCACCGCTTCATCCTGCCCCTGGTAGGTGTTCGCCGGAATCTCGGCGGCGAGAAACGTGGGATCAGCGATCTTGGTCACGACGGCGGCGGGTATTGCGACGACGCTGATCGGAAGGGAACTGGCGAGATCGCGGATGGAGGCGACGCCGAGACCGGCCGATTGCAGGGTGGCATCGAGCTGACGGTTCTTCATCAGTTCGACCGACTCTCCGAACGGCAGATACTGCACGCTCATGTCGTCGTAGGTCAGGCCGGCCGCAGCGAAGACCGTCCGCGCATTCACCTCGGTGCCGGACTTCGGTGCGCCCACCGACACACGCTTGCCTTTCAGATCGGCCAGTGTGCGGATGCCGGACTCCTTGCTGGCGACGATCTGGATGTAGTTGGGGTAGACGGACGCGATGGTGCGCAGGGCGTCGAGCTTGCCGGGGAAGCCCATCTCGGTGTCGCCGGCCCAGGCAAAGGCAACGGAGTCGCCGAGGGCGAAGGCCGCTTCGCCTTTGCCGGCCTGCAGCAGGTTCAGGTTCTCCACCGACGCCTTGGTTGCCTGCACCGTCACCTTGGCATCGGGCAAGGCCTTGCTCCAGATCGCCGAAAGCGCGTTGCCGAGCGGGTAATAGACGCCGCTCGTGCCGCCGGTGAGAATATTGACGAACTGCTGTGCTGCGGCCGGCGCCGCGACCAGAGCCGTGGCTAACAGGAGTCCGGCGGTAAGGAGAGTCT
>DAIQPV010000284.1:0-4228 GCA_036787145.1 Rhodospirillales bacterium | reverse complement strand
ATGAGCCGCGAGATCGTGCTTCCGGCGACCAGCGGCGACAGCTACATGAGAAATCCCGGCTACAACCTGGGTAACATCCCCTATGGCGCACTGATGGCGCTGCCGCCGCCGGGAAAAGGCGGGCCGGACATCAACAGGCTCGGCCTGTCGGCCCGCGGCAAGCGTCTGGCGGAAGCGGTGCGCGACTACGGCATCTACGCCGTCGATACCGGCGCCTGTCCTGCGCTCCGTGCCGATCAGCATGTGGGGAACACCGCTGAGCTGAAGGCCGCGCTCTCCAGAATCTATCCGCATATCCGCCGCGTCCTGAACAACAATGTCATGGGGACTCCGACCGCCGGCGGCGGCGCCGGTATCGCGCCGAACTGCGCCAACGACGCCTGAACCACCGCTGGAAGCGCACTTGCTGGCACGCACATCGAGCTTGAGCAACCCCGCCCGGGGCCGCCCCGCGGCCCCGGCGGGTCTCGCAGGTGCCAAGTCCGCCCCGACGCTGGCGCCCCGCTGCTCAGCCCAAACACCCGCGCGGTAACGAACCCCAAAATACCCCATATAGGGCAGTACTGGTTGAAAGAGGGGAGATGATCTGTCGGCCTGGGAAACCGTCCCTGAGCGGAAAACGCCCCGCTTTTCGCTGCCAATCGACCCGATTCATTTATAGAGAGGGTCCGCGCAGCCAGCCCTGACGACCCGTCAACAGCACCCGGCTCCTCCCAAAGAACGATCTCCGATCGCGAAATCGCCACTTTTTGGCCCAATATTTTACCCAATCAGGTTCTACCGGTCGCGACAAGGGCCGCCTCCGAAGCGTGGCCGACCGGAAAATCGAGTCAATCAAGCGATCTGGAGAAGAGAAATGGGAAGCAAGATTTTCGACGCCCGCTGGTGTCCGGCGGGCTCGAAGAGGCTCGGAAGTATGAGCAGGCCGGCCGCCAGGGTGTCCAACGCACTGTTGCAGATGGCATACGCCGCGGGGGCGGTTGCCGGCCCGATCCTGATGACGAGTTCCGTTGAAGCGGCGTGCACCACGCCGAAAGATTCGTTTGTTAATCCCTTCAGCAAGAATTCCGCCCACCACCGCCCGATTGGAACGGGTGCCCAGTACGCAACCGCCGGCCATGGCAGCACGGTAAGCTGGCTTAAGAACACGTCGAAAGTAGTCTATATTAATGTGGGTGCCCCGTGGGGGGTGAGCGTGACAGCGACGGATGCTTCCGACCCCCTGCGAACCGTCGGGGCGGTCAGCCTCAAGTGCGACAAGGCCCAGGGCCTGCCGCAAACGATCCGGATGCCGCGGGAAGGTTTCATCACGTCGGTCAAGCTGAACGCCAACGGCTGCACCGACGGGGTGGTCGTCCTCTACGACCAAGTCCAGAAGGTGCCGCACCAGCTTCGCCAGTACAACTGGAACGGCGGCAAGCCGGTGGCAGGCCAATACAAGACCTGGAGCATCACCGGCCTCGGCCATGGCACGAGGCCCGGCGAGCGGCTGGGGACGAGTGCTTCGGGCGTCGCTGCGCTTTTCGGCGTGCTGCGCGGCGACGAGATCAACAACCCGGCGAAGAAAGTCGAGCACGCCCTGCAGATGATCCTGCCGTCCACCCCCGCCCACTGCGCCATGATGTTGTCCCGGCAGGTCGTGCTCCCAGCCACCAGCGGCGACAGCTACATGAATAGTCCCGGGAACAACCTGGGCAACATCCCCTACGGCGCGCTGATGGCACTGCCGCCGACGGCGAAGGGTGGACCCAACCTGGATGCCCTGGGACTTACCGCGCGCGGCAAGCGCCTGGCGGAAGCGGTGCGCGACTACGGCATCTACGCCGTCGACAGCGGCGCCTGCCCTGCGCTGCGCGCCGACCAGTACGTCCAGAATACGACGGAGCTGAAGGCTGCCCTCACCAAGATCTATCCCTTCGTTCGCATGGTCCTGAACAACAACGTGCTGGGAACGCCCACCGCCGGCGGCGGAACCGGAATCGCTCCAAACTGCGCCAACGACGCCTAGTCGCCCCCCCGCGCGGGTTGGCGTCTGAGGCGCCAAGGCGCGCCGATGCACGAACGCAAGCAGCACAAGGAGGGGCCGCGCATGATCGCGGCCCTCGTGTCTGCGAAGTTCGGGCGAGCCAAACGTCCTTGTCGCCACCGCAGCGCCCGGAGAGTCCGTTATGGAATCGAAAAATGAGGGTGGCGTCGAATTTTGCCACCGCGAGCACGTAAGTGCCGATTGGATAGACTACAATGGCCACATGAATGTGGCGTACTTCGTCCTTGTTTTTGACCACGCCACGGATGCAGCCCTTGAACAGCTTGGGCTGGATGAGAACTACCGCCAGACGACAGGATGTTCTGTTTTCGTCAGCGACATGCGGGTCCGCTACTTTCGCGAGGTGATAGCGAGCGAGGAGCTCTGGATCCGCTCCAGGCTGCTGAGCCGGGATGCAAAACGCGTCGTCATCCGTCACCAGATGTTCTGTTCCAGGTTCGATCAGGCCATCGCCAGCAACGAGGTGACGTGCGTTCATGTGGACTTGTCGCAGCGGCGCTCGGCGCCCTGGCCTCCCGCCATCGCAACCCGGCTGACCAGCGCCATCAGCCAAGACACGGAACACCGACAACCCTAGCGACCGGTCACGTTTTCGGTGGTCTCTTCGCCGCTTTCACCCGGAATTAAGCCTCTCGCCTTACGATCAGCCCATTCTTCCCGGGTGAGCAAGGAACGCCATGGGCGACCAGGTCGGCGACCCCTCGAAAAAGGCCGAAGAATACGCCAGCAGGGCGCTCGCTTTGATGGCAGAGCTCCATATTTCGCCGCATCCCGGCAATTTTGCGGTGTGGTACTGCTACTGTTCCGGTGAGTGGCCAGAGCTCAATGGCGCGCTGGACCTGCTGATCGCCAGCGGGGAGCGGCTGGATGAGCGACACGTTTCGATGATCCACCAGAAGATTTGTGGTCGGACCAATGACACCGTGCCGGTCCACCTCATCGCCGACCGCATCGAGGCCGAGTTGGCCGAGGTGCTCTGCGCTTTGGGACAAGCGGGCAAGAGCGCCCACGACTATGGGCTCACGCTGTGCTCCGCTGTCTGCGATGTCACGCCTGCCGACCCGTCCGAAGAAGTCCTCCTGGTGATCAGCCGGCTGTTGTCACGGACGCGCACCATGGCGCTGCAAAGCCGCGAGCTGGAAAAGCAGTTGCTTATGTCTTCCATGGAAATCGGGAATTTGAAGGCCGAACTGGAGGGCGCCCGTCGCGAGGCCAAAACCGATCCTCTCACCGGCCTCGCCAACCGCAAAATGCTGCAGTATGAGCTCAACCGGGCGATGGACGAAGCGGAGGAGAACAACGCACCCCTGTCGCTGCTGATGATGGATATCGATCACTTCAAGAAATTCAATGACGACTATGGCCACGTCGTCGGTGACAACGTTCTCAAGCTGATGGCCCTGGTCTTGCGCGAAAATGTGAAGGGGCAGGACATAGCGGCACGCTATGGAGGCGAGGAGTTTGCCGCGGTGCTGCCTCGTACCCGGGGTTCCGACGCCCGCAAGCTTGCCGAGACCATCCGCAAGAGAATTGCCGGAAAGAAACTTCTGAATCGTCAGACAGGTGCCCAACTCAACGCCATTTCGGTATCCATCGGCGTCGCGGAGTACAAGCCGGCAGAGCCGGCGGCGACATTCATCGAGCGGGCGGACCGTGCCCTCTATGCCGCCAAGCGCCTCGGACGCAACCGCGTTATTGCCGAGGAGGACCTTCGAGGCAATTTTTCGCCGGCGCAGCGACCCGCGGTGCTCGAGGTCTGAGCGCGGCCTCGAGAAACCCCGGTAGAACTCCCTTGACAATCGCCGGGGGATCGCCGACCGGGTCATCAATGACCCCATTCACACCCGCCGGCGTCATCCGCGGAGCGACCATCTGCTGCACTCTCAACGTGCTGTTGCTGGTCGTGCTGAACCTGCTTGGCCTTATCGGCGCCGGGCCCGCCGTGGGCATTGCGGCAACGCAGTTGATCGGCATCGCCTGGCTGGCGCGGCGCATTCTGTCGAAGCCTGTCGTCCTGACGCAAGCCGAGCAGCAGCAGATCGCGACCATCCCCCAGGAGTTTCTCGACCAGGTTCCCGACGCGGTGATCGTGCTTGATGCCGCCCGACAGATCGTGGCCGTCAACCGCCTGGCGCACGAAACCCTCGGAATCGGGCCGCTTGGCAGCGATCTGGGGCTTTC
>DAIQPV010000283.1:0-4237 GCA_036787145.1 Rhodospirillales bacterium | reverse complement strand
GACCCGGACACGCTGGCAACGCTTCAGAAGCTCGGCTTTGCCGAAGCTCAGGTGGTCGACTCGGCGGTGCGCGGCTGGCATCACGGCCGCTGCCGGGCGATGCGCAGCGTCCGTGCCCGCGAACTGCTCACCGAACTCCTGCCCCACCTTCTCAAGGCATTGGCGAGCAAGCCGGATCCTGACGCGGCCTTTCTCGCCTTCGACCGCTTCCTCAACGGCCTGCCGGCCGGCATTCAATTGTTCGCCATGTTCCATGCCAATCCGCCGCTGCTGGGTCTGGTGACCGATATTCTCGGTGTCGCACCGGCGCTTGCCGATCATCTGGCCCGCCGCCCGTCGGTGCTGGAAAGCGTCCTGTCGGCACCAGACTTCTTTAAGCCGCCACCGCTGCTCTCTGAGCTGCAGGAGGAACTCTCGGGGTTTCTGGAGCAGGCGCGCGACACCGAAGACCTTTTGGACCTGGCGCGGCGCTGGGCCAACGACCGCCGGTTTCAGATCGGCGTGCAGACGCTGAAGGGAATGATCGACACCGCCGCCGCAACGGCCGCCTGGTCCCGGGTCGCAGAGGCCTGCCTGCGTTGCCTGCTGCCCAGGATCGAAGAGGACTTCGCGCGGGTGCATGGGCGGGTCGACGGTTGTGCCATGGCGATCATCGGCATGGGAAAGCTCGGCGGCGCCGAGATGACCGCAACATCCGACCTCGATCTGATCTTCGTCTACTCCACTCCCCCCGAAGGTTCCCACTCGGACGGGCGGCGCCCTCTGCCCGCACCGCAGTATTTCGCCCGCCTGAGCCAGCGGCTCATTGCCGCGCTGACCGCGCCGACCTCCGAAGGGCGTCTGTACGAAGTGGATATGCGACTCCGCCCCTCCGGCAAAGCCGGCCCCATCGCCGTGAGCGCCGCGACCTTTGCCCGATACCAACGCGACGACGCCTGGGTCTGGGAGCAGATGGCACTGACCCGAGCGCGCGTGGTTGCCGGCCCCGCCGAGCTCACCGGGTTCATTGAGACGACAATCCGAAGCGTGCTCACCAAGCCGCGAAATGCTGCAGACCTGGTCACTGACGTCGCCGCCATGAGAAGTAAGATGGCGGCCGAGCACCCGACGCGAAGTCTGTGGGAGCCCAAGCATCTCAGAGGAGGCCTGGTCGATATCGAGTTTCTCGCCCAGTATTTGCAGTTGCGCGAGGCGCACGCTCAGCCTTCCGTGCTGTCTCCGAACACGGCTGAGGCCTTGTCGCGGCTCCAGTTGGCAGACGTGCTGCCCGCTGATGTGGCCCAGGAACTGACGGAGGCGCTGTTGCTTCTGCAAAGCGTGCAGGCACGGATTCGCCTCAACATCGGCAACGCGATCGCCGCCGAAGGCGGAGACGACGCGCCGGCAGCACTGCGCCTTGCAGTCGCCGGCATCGCAGATCTCGACTTCGTCGCCCTCGTCGAAGCGCTGGAGCAGGCGGCGGTGCACGTGCGCGAACACTTCAACACCTTGATCGAGGCGCCCGCCGCCCTGCTCGCAAACGTCTCTGCCGAACAGGAGGATTCCTGATCGCGCCACGCAGGTACCCCTTCGGTGAGGGGAGGAAGCCGTTGCATTCTCGGCGTCGGTAAGTTGCGCGCGAAACAGGGAGGAGAACCGGTCATGTCTATCCGCGAGGGAGAGCCTCTGCCGGACTTTTCCATGCCCACGGACGACGGTGGCACGGTGGAACGCAGCACCCTGCTGGGTCGCACGAACGTTCTCTATTTCTACCCGAAGGACAACACGTCCGGATGTACCACCGAGGCGTTGGCCTTCCGCGATTCACTGCCCGAATTTTCCACGGCGGGCGTCACCGTCATCGGCGTGTCTGCCGATTCGATCGCCAGCCACTGCAAGTTCAAGGCGAAGCATGGCCTGACCTTTGCGCTGGCGTCGGACACAGACGCCCAATTCGCCAAGGCCCTTGGGCTGTGGATCGAAAAAAGCATGTATGGCAGGAAGTACATGGGCATGGACCGCTCGACGCTGTTGGTCGATGCCGCAGGCGTGGTCCGCCGCGTCTGGCGCAAGGTCAAGGTTCCGGGACACGCCGCCGAGGTGCTCCGCGCAGCAAAGGGCCTCGCTTCGGAAACAACCCCTCAGAGCTCATGATGCTTAAGGCTGCGCATGACAGACATGCCGCGCCACTGCGTTGTGTCTTGATGACGATTCTGATAGGCGTTTGCCCACAGGGAGGCGGCAGGTGAAGGCCTGACCGCGTGCAGAAGCAACCGTCCGCCGGGTCGGGTCGTTAACCGTTCGTACTGGAGACAGTCATGCCAACCGACACCATCGACAAGCCGGCCGTCCTTGCCGTCCTGAACAACATCCTGGAAGCCGAACTCGCCGGCGTCGTCCGCTATACCCATTACTCGCTGATGGTTTATGGCTACGGTCGCATTCCCATTGTGAGCTGGCTGCGTGGCCAGGCGACGGAGTCTCTGCTGCACGCGCAGGAGGCGGGCGAACTGATTACGGGGCTGGGCGGCCACCCTTCCCTGGGGATCGGCAAGCTGCTGGAGAGCGAGAAGCACGACGTCGGCGCCATCTTGCGCGAGTCGCTGGAGCACGAACAGGCGGCGCTCGCTCACTATAAGTCGCTGCTCGGACTGGTCGAGGGCCAGGAGATCATGCTTGAGGAGTATGCGCGACAGATGATCGCTGCCGAGAGCAAGCATTGCAGCGAGGTGGACAAGATGTTGCGGGCACCCGGAGATCTTCAACCTTTCAACGGGTAGCGGCGCACTCGGATTAACGCTTCCTTAATGAAGATTACCGTACTCTTGAGACCACCCAGGCAGCGACCGGCTGCCCTGTCCCGCAAGCGGACTCCTTGTGATGGTCGAAAGCGACGGATCAGCAGATGTCGCCGTTCGAGCGGCAGTCCTGGTGAGTGCGTCGGTGACAGACGTCGCCGACGCGGACGCCGCGGAGATGCCCGGCGCGCTGGGCCGCAAAATCCGATTGCTGAGATTTCACCTTTGTCGGGCGATGGTGGCCGTGCCGGCATCGCTGCTGCTGACGTCAGCAATCCTGCTTCTTGTTCTGGGCAATGCCGGTAACGAACCCCGCGCCGTAACGGTGACGATCACCGGCGCCACGTCCTACCATGAGCTTCCGGAGTTCGTTGCCGACCTCAGTTCGTCGCGGGCGCGCGCACACTATCTGCAACTCGCCGCGGTCGTCGAGATCGCCGATAATGGCGTTGCCCAGTTGCAGGAGCAGCAGCCGCTGATCGTTGCCGAAGTCCAGATGGCGCTGCGCGACTTGCGCAAACAGGACCTGGCGGGCGCCGTTGGCATCGAACGCCTGCGCGGCGTTCTCGCGGGCATCGTTGACCGGCATATCGCCCCGGCGAGCGTGACCTCCGTGCTTTTCACCAAATTCCTGGTGGATTGAGTCGGGACCGTATGTTCAGAGGCACTGGTGCAGCTCTGGCCCCCCGCCTTTCAGCACGGCCAGCGGGGCGAATCGGAAGAACCCCTGCGTCAGGCACCTGGTGTCTTCACTGCCAACGGCTGGAGATCGTCTAACGTCGCCGGCAGGTCCCGGCGCAGCAGCTTCCCGGCGCGGTTGCGGGGCAATTGCGCCACGAACACCACCCGTTTCGGCACCTTATAGGCCGCGAGATGGGCGGACGCCCAGTCCAGCAGCGCCCGCTCGTCGGGAGTGCCTTCGGCAACGACGAAGGCTGCCAGGATTTTCAGCTCCGCCGACAGGGCCAGCTCGCCGACCGCCACTTCGTGCACCATCGGGTGCTGTTCCAGTGCGGCTTCGATTTCCAGCGGAGAGAGGCGGTAGCCTCCGGGATTGACGATGTCGTCATGGCGCCCGTGCAACCAGATGTAACCGTCGCGATCCATATGGGCCAGGTCGCCGCCGCAGAACCATTCGCCCCGATAAACCAGGGCTTCCTCGTCCGGGCGGCGCCAATACCCGAGCATCAAGCCGGGATCGGACCTGTGCACGGCAATCAGGCCCACGTCACCCGGCGCAACCTCCACCGCGCTGCCGTCGGGAGCCTCGGCATCCAGAATGGTGACGCGACGCCCCGGCTGCGGCTTGCCGGGACTGCCCGGCTTCAGGGGAATGCCCGGGCTTGTCGAAATGTAGGTGGAGATCTCGCTCATCCCCAACGCCTCGTAGAGCGGCGTGTGTGTTGCCTCCTGCCAGGCCTGCAGGACAGACGCGGGAAGCGCTTCGCCGGCCGTCAAGC
>DAIQPV010000282.1:0-4255 GCA_036787145.1 Rhodospirillales bacterium | reverse complement strand
GCCAGGGGTAAATATCCAGCTGTATCCACACCTCACCGCCGTCGAACAAGTGGCGGATCGCCTCCTCCTTATACAGAGCGACCACAGACCAGCGGTCGGTGGCGACGATGCCGAGGCGCGGCACGCCGGGACGCGCATAGTCGCCCACACGCAGCCAGAGGTTGTTGATGTGGCCGTCCACGGGCGCCGTCAATCGCGTTTGCGACAGATTCCAGTTGGCGAGATCGAGCGCCCGGCGGGCAACGATCACAGCGGCCTTCGCGGCTTCCACCGCCTGCTGCGCCGCCGCCAAACTTGCATCCGCTGCCTGAACGCCTCTTTCCGCCTCCGCCAGCTTCGTCTTCGCTTCGTCGAAGACCAGTTGCGAGGCCGCCCCCTCCCCCACCAGTTGCGCATATCGACGCTCGGTTCTGGCCGCCAGCCCCCGCGACGCAACCTTCGTCGCCCGTTCTGCCTCGGCGCGCGCAGCCTCGCGAACCGCCGACTGCTCATCGGCTTGCGCTTTCACCACTTCGGCACGCCGCAACTCCGCCTGCAGCGCGTACGGTGCGGGGTCGATCTCGATCAACGGATCGCCGGTGCGAACGAACTGGTTATCCACCACATGAACGGCAACGATCGTCCCGCCGACCTCCGGCGCCACCTGCAGGACGTCGGCGGCGACGAAGGCGTCGCTGGTGTAGGCCATAAACTGGAGCGACAGGACATAGAGGCCCCAAAGCCCTGCGCAAAGACCGAGCGCGACCAGCAGCCGGCGCCACATCCTGCGTCGCTCGCGTGGGCCCCCCTCGGGGCCGGACGGAGGGTCAGGGACCCCGGGGCCCGGCACGGGCGTGCTCGTTCCCCGGGTTGCCTCATCCTGAGTGACTTGTGTTGGTCCATGCATCGACAGGAGCCGCTTTGTATCGGCAGACGAGTCTTCAACTTCACTTTCGCAGGATCACCACCTTTGCTTGTGAGCTCCGCCCCCTTTGGCGTCAACCCTTAAGCCGATTTGCTCAAACCACGATTGACGGCCGAGAGAGTGACCGGGCACCTTTCGGGGCTGGGGGAAGGAGCCAAGCTGGCTGATCGCTGCCCGGAGGCCGTCATTCTGCTGGACGACGCGGAGCGTGGACCCGGCGCCTGCCGACTTTTCCAGGCGCCCCGCCGCACCGTCACCGCCTGGTCGCCGGATCAGGTGCCGGCCGCGCTTGCCGAAGTCGACCAAGCGCGCTCGGCGGGCTTCTGGGCGGCCGGGTTCCTGGCTTACGAACTTGGATACCTGCTCGAACCGCGACTGAGCGCGCTGCTGCCGCCCGGGCGGGACATGCCGCTGCTGTGGATGGGGGTGTTCGACAAACCGGCACGGCTGGATGCGCGTGCGGCTCGCCGCTGGCTGCCCTCGGCGGATTCCGAGATTTCGATATCGAACGTGCGGGCGTCCATGGATCCTGCCACCTATCGGGCGGCCTTCGAGCGGGCGCACGCGCTGATCGCCGCCGGCGATGTCTACCAGATCAACCTGACGTTCAGGCTCAGCTTTGATTATTACGGCGATCCGCGCGCGCTCTACGCAGTGCTGCGCCGCCGCCAGAGGGTCGGCCACGGTGCCTTGATCTCGGCCTCCGGTTTTCATGTCCTGTCGCTGTCGCCGGAGCTGTTTCTTTCGCTGCGGGGTGGCACGGCGGTGACCCGCCCGATGAAGGGAACGGCAGCGCGCGGGGCAACCGCGCCAGCCGACGCGGCGATCCGCGAGCGCTTGCGGGCGGATGAAAAATCACGCGCGGAAAACCTGATGATCGTCGATCTCCTGCGCAACGATCTCAGCCGGCTCGCCAGGCCTGGCGACGTTCGGGTGACGGAGCTGTTCAGCGTCGAGACCTATCGGACCCTGCATCAGATGACCTCGGAAATACGGGCGACTGTTTGCGCGGATGTCGGCCTGGCCGAGGTGCTGGCGGCGCTCTTCCCCTGCGGATCCATCACCGGCGCGCCGAAAATCCGGGCGATGCAGATCATCCGGGACCTGGAACCCTGCCCCCGCGGAGTCTACTGCGGGGCCATCGGCTACCTTGCCCCCAAAGGCAACGGCGCGTTCAACGTCGCGATCCGAACGCTGCGGCTTCACCCCGACGGGCGCGGCGAACTGGGGGTCGGCAGCGGCGTCGTCTTTGATTCCGATGCTGATGCGGAATATCAGGAATGCCTGCTCAAGGCGGCGTTTCTCACGCAACCGGAGTCGCCGCTTGCCCTGGTGGAGACCTTGCGCTGGCAGCGGGACGGCGGGTATGTCCTGCTGAACCGTCACCTGCAAAGGCTCGCGTCTTCCGCGGCGTGGTTCACCCTGCCCTATGACGGGGATCAGGTGCGTGCCGTGCTGGCCGATGCGGTGCGGGGCTTCGATATGCGCCAGATGCGTGTCCGGCTCCTCCTCGACGAGGACGGAGAGCTCACAGTGACATCGCAGCCCCTGCCCGAGCGGGCAGACGCAGCACCGTCTTTGCCGCTGCGCTGGCGTTTTGCCACGCAGCCGGTCTCGTCGGCGGATCCCTTCCTGTATCACAAGACCAGCCGGCGCCCCCTTTACGACGACGAACTCGCCCGTGCGCGGGCCGACGGCTTCGACGAGGTTCTGTTCCGCAACGAATTCGGCGAACTGACCGAAGGGGCGTGGAGCAACCTTTTCGTGCGGCGCGGCGGACGGCTGCTGACACCGCCGGTGCGCTGCGGCCTGCTCGACGGCACGCTTCGCCAGGAACTCCTGGCCACGGGCGGCGCCGAGGAGGCAGTGCTGCGGCCGGAGGATCTTGCGGGCGCCGAGGCGGTGCTGTTCGGCAATTCGGTCCGCGGCCTGATGCCGGGGGTTCGGTCCCGCGGCTGAAGACCAGAACGATCTCTGCATCTACTAGTAGACTGGCTGCTCCCAGTCGATGCCTTCCTTAGCGCCGCCGCTCAACACCGCCGCGCGTCCCGTCTCCGTCACGGCCCGGTCATTTCCCCAGCGTCCGATGCGACAGCCTCCGCCAGGCGCAGCTGAGCGTGCAGTGGACAATCGGCGATTCCGAACTCATCCAGATGGCGAACGACGTTGCGCAAGTAGTCGATCGCCGTTCCATAGCTGCCGACGCCCTGCGCCACCAGGCATGCAGCCTGCTCCGCCGTCAGGTGGGGAACATATTGCGGATGCCCTGGACGCGCGGTGAAGACCAGCGCGGGCACGCGGTCACCCCCTTTCAGCACCACCGGCGCAATGCGCGGAATATAGACGCCGTTGATCATTTCCCGCTGCCACAAGGCCTCCTTTGCCGCCGCCAGGCGGGCAGGGGCGATGCGGAAGGCGAAACCGGTGCAAGACCCGCCCCGATCCAGCCCCAGGGCCAACCCCGGCCGCTCGACCGTCCCGCGGTTGAGGATGGAAAGGATGCACAACGCGCGGTGCCACCCCCGCAGCAAGGCGCGGCGGCAGTCCTCGAAGGGAAAGCACGGATTCCACATCAGCGAGCCGTAGGCGAACACCCAGGCGTCGCCCGCATCGGGGGGCCATGCGGCATCGGTAGGCCGGTTCCGCCCTCCGCTGCCTCCTCGCCGCCGCTCAGCCACGGGCCACCAGCGCGACGCCGGCAATAGCAACGACCATGCCGGCGATCGCCAGCGGCGACAGGGTCTCGCCAAACAGCAGCCAGGCCAGGATCGCCGTTACCGCCGGCGTCAGGTAGAACAGGCTCGCCACCTTCGCCGCGGCACCGCGGCGGATCAGCAGATGCAGCAACGTAATCGCGCCGATCGAGAGCACATACGACAGCCACAGCAGCGCAAAAACGAAGTCGCCGGTCCACTGGACCGCCCTGCCCTCGAAGATCAAAACGAGCGGCAGCATCGCCACTCCGGCGGCCGCGAACTGCACCAGCGATCCGGTGACCAGATGCATGCTGGTGGCGTGCCGCTTCTGATAAAGCGTGCCCGCGGTAATCCCCAGCAGTGCCACCACGCATCCGAGCACGCCGGCGATGTCGCCCTGCTGCCAGCTGAGCTTGTTGCCGACGACCAGCGAGACGCCAAGGAGCCCGAGCAGAAGCCCGAGCCACTGGAGATGTCGCAGTTTTTCCCCGAGATACGGTCCGGCAACCAGCGCCGTCGCCAGGGGCTGCAGGCTGACCATCAGCGCCGCCAGGCCCGCGGGCACGCCGAGTGAGATGGACAGAAAGACACCGCCCAGGTAGCACCCATGAATGAGCAGGCCGATCAGGGCGATGCGGCCGACGTCCCGGCGACG
>DAIQPV010000281.1:0-4262 GCA_036787145.1 Rhodospirillales bacterium | reverse complement strand
CCAGACTCGATGCGTTGAACTCTTCCTTGAGCGCAAGAACCGTCCCGTTGATGACGGCGGTGTCGAAGCCGAACAGAAAGCCGCCCATGGCGGCGGCGGCGGCAATGAGGATGACATAACCCACGTTCGGAACGACAACCACGGACTCTGAAGCGGGCGCCGCCATGTCTTCCTCCTCCCGGATGGATCCAGTTTCTCGTTGCTCTAAAACGTAAGTCCGGCTTCAAATCCAATGACGACCGCATTGTCTATGTCGTCGTATCCACTCGGATTTGCGACATATTGTATATTAGGCCTAAAATAAAGAAACTGTGTCACCTGGTATTGGTAATTGATCTCCAAAATAGTTTCGGCGTACTGCCGGGGGACGTCGTTGTCGCGTTGCGCCTGCCTGAGATCCTGGCTGTAAAAGCCACTGGCAACCGCAAAACCCGCCTTGTCCTTGGGTCGCGCGTCGATCAGACCTTCGTAGATAAGGCCGCCTGAGACGAAATAGGGGAAAGTATTTCTATTCAGCTCCGGTGCCGCGACGAAAACGAAAAAGCCGTAGAGGCCTTGCGTATCCTTCGGGTCCTCCCGGTACAGCATCTGATCGACGAGGGTATAGAGGCCACTGTTGTCCGAGCGGCGGCGCACGCCGTCCACGTCGTCGAAGTTGCCGGTGTGGTAATAGCCGCCGATCTTGTACGCGGCAGGCAGGCCGAGCAGCCCCTGGTCCGGCTTGTATCCGGCCTCGGTCAACACCAGGACGCCGTTGCTGCCAAAACTGAAGTTGGTCCCATGGTCGTTGCGCCCTTCCTGATCCGCGTCGCCATCGTAGACACCGACCTGCAGATACGTGTCCTTCGTCGGATTGACGCGCGCACGGACCGCCCACACCGCGCCCGGATAGGCCGTGATGCCGTCGGGCATATTGAAGAATGGCGAAGGCGGCTGACCGCAAATGGCGTTGCTGACGAACTGGCAGTAAAGGGGCGAGGTCAGAAAGTCGTTGGTGGCAATGAGGCGTCCGTAAGCCAGATTGAGGTGGTCGTCGAACAGGTCGTGCTGCATTTCGACTTCGACCAGCCGCCAGGTCTGGCCGCCGCCGTAAAGCTGCTGCACGCTGAACGCGTTTCCGATGTGGTCGTTGGAGAGGCTGTTGCCCGAGCGCTGCGAGCCGCTCACGCGAAAAGCCGAATTCGGCAGGCCGACGAGCTTCTCAAGGTCGAGGTCGATGGCCAGCAGGATGTTATGAACATAGGTGGAGCCCTGGCTCTCACCCCCGACCGGATTTGCCATGAACTCCATGGCGTAGCCGAGCTCGACCTCAAATCCGTGGTCGGACAGCGTGTTTCGCAGGCCCCCCCAGTCGCCGGTGAGGTTGGTATCCCAACTGTATTTCGGCGCGGGTTGTTCTTGCTCCAGCGGCAGCGGCTCGTCCGGGACGCCGGTTCCAGGGGCAAGTGGCTGGGAGATCCCCTGGGCGGCGATCGGAACAGGCGTGGTGGAAAGAAGGCCGATCCCGATGCCGAGGATCAACGATCGCGCGCGCCTGTGATGATGATCGCGGCGGGCGCGCATCGTCCCGCTTTCCCCGGCTGGACGATGGAGCCACGATGCGCTCAACAGCATCACAACGTCATCCTGCCTTACAAGTCCAGCTTCCCGCCTGCGTTGAGGAGGAAATGGCATCAGATCAACGTAAACTATTGATCTCACGGAAAGGAGCGGCGTGCAACAAAAAGCACGCCCCGATCAGGGTATAAAGTTTGTATATCAGATAAGTTGCAAGTTACCGGGGTGAGATTGGTGCTCTGCGTGCGGTGCCCGGGCCCTGGATTAAGCTGGCCAAGCGGCGGGCACGCGGTAACAGCTCGTTAAGGTCGGTGCGGCACAATAGGCGGTTGGCGATGCCCGGTGCCCATGATGAAGACCGTACGAACCAGAAACGACGGAGCAGCGTTCGGATTTCGCACGGCGTGGTTTGCTGTCGTCGTGCTGAAACTCGTGGTCCTTCCGGCCTCCGCTCCGGCGGCGGAACCTCTCTTCGGGGACCTGCCGGCTGATATCGTCACGTCGCGACCAAGCGCGTCGGTGCCCGCCGACCTTCCCGGCAGTCGCTTCGACCCGTGTGCCGTAGCCCCCGGTGTCCGCGTGTTCGCTCCAATGCGCGGAGTGGTGATCGACGCCGATCCGGCCGCGCTCGCCGGCGTCGGCGGCGATGGATGCGCCCGGAGGTCTGCCCCACCATCTCCCGGTCCGGGTGGCGAGCGGCCCTCCGGCGACGCCGGAGAGTGAAGCGCCCGTCCGTGGCAATATGTCTCACGCGTCGCCCGCACTGCTGCCGATGTGAACGGCGAGCCAGATCGTGGGCGCTCGAGGTCCGTCCGGGTGACGCGATGGCGGACATGCGCGGGCAGAAAGAGATAGTCGCCGGGTCTCAGCAACCTCGGCGCGTCCTCTTTATCCAACAGGATCTCGGCCGTGCCCGCGACCACCAGAATCCATTCATCCCACGGCTGATCATACCAGTCGCCGGGGGCTGTCGTCTGGCCGGTTGACACGATCCGCTCGATGCGGACGTGTTCGAAGTCCAGCAGCGGATCGAACCGTTCAACCGCAAGCCGCTCCGGCACGTCGGCAAACAGACTGCCGGCTTCCGTGTCTCGTCGGGCATCATCGCCGCTCATCCCCATCGCCCGTCCTAACGTCTGCCGTCTTCAGCTCAATCAGTGTCTCACCCGGCACCGCATCTCGGGGCCTTCGTGGCCCCAGGAGATCACCGCTTCGCTTTGATGCTCCCACAGCATTTCGTTCGACCCCTGGTACTTTGCGCCGCTGCCGGCGGGCTGCTGGAACATCAGCGAGGTTTGGTCACCGAACTCGGCAATCGCCGTCGGCGGGTCGGTCTCGAAGAACGTGGCCGTCACCTGCTTTGCGGGCTGACCATCGCAGACATAGGTCGCCGAACCGGACGCGGCGGCGAGCCGGTACCGGGCCTGAAGTTCAGCGATCCGCAGCCGGTATGCCTGTTCGACGCAGGCTCGCTTGTCGTCGCTCTTCCAGCAGTCGTCACGCCCCTTGATCCAGCCGCGCTGTTCCGCCTTCAGGATAGGTGGCTGTTCATGGATCGCCTTGTCCAACGCGGCGGCATAAACCTGGGACAGTTTCCGGTCCAGCGCCGACAACGCGTCATCGGTGCAAATCAGCGCTTCGATGCTGCCTGGCTCGACCTTGCCGCAGTCGAACGAGGGACCAGCGGCGGAGGCTGTGGCGGTCGCCGCCGCGATGAAGCCGAGGGCGAACCCGACTGCAATGGCAGGAAGACGCATCGCCAGGCTCATCGAGACACTCCGTAAAAGAGAGCGCACTATCACGGATCGCGCCGGCGGTGCAGCGATCCGCGGGTTCGGCGGCACACCCGGCGCTGCGGCAGGCATGCGCCACTCAGGCGGCGACCGCGCTGCCGGCGACCGCGCTGGCGCGAGACAGCGCCTGATCCTGCAGGCGCCGGATCCAGGGGCCGGTCAGCTCCGCGTCAACACCCATCTCGGTGAGCACCGCCACCGCCAGGTCCAGGCCGCGCGGCACGCTTCGCTCCACCACCGGGACAATGCCGAGGGACCGGAACTGCTCGGCCTCCGCGTCAGTGCGGACAACGGCGATCCGTTTCAGTGTGGGATAAAGGGAGTTCACCGCTGGCGTCACGTCCCGCGCGACTTCGAACGAGGGGGCGGTGAGAACGTTCAGACGACGGCCGTGCAAGGCAACCGGCTCCCAGATGCGGGAATCGCTCATGTCGCCGAAAATCACGGCATAGCCATCGGCCACAGCCTCGCGAAACCGGCGGTCGTCCCGTTCGATCGCGACGTAGCCAATCGAGAACTCGTTCAGGGCGTCGGCGAGGGTCCGGCCGGCTCGACCCATGCCGACGATCATGATCGGGGCGGCGCCCTCGCGCGGCTGCAGCTCGGGATCTTCGAGTCGCGCCTTGCGCCGGCGCATCCGGCCGGCCAGCGAACGCCCCGCTTCTGCCACGGTGGGGGTCAACGCGAGCGTCAGCGCGACGGCTCCGATCAGC
Organism: Rhodospirillales bacterium; assembly: GCA_036787145.1. Classification (GTDB taxonomy): domain Bacteria; phylum Pseudomonadota; class Alphaproteobacteria; order Rhodospirillales; family Defluviicoccaceae; genus Defluviicoccus. Next base: position 199 of record DAIQPV010000281.1, on the reverse strand, counting down.
ACAGCCGCAGCCTGCTCGCCGACGAGCGAGCGGACCGCCCGCAGGCTCAACACCACGAACGCGAACTCCGAGCCCTGCGCCAGCAGGAAGGCGAGCTGGGTCGAGCCCGGAATAGACCAGCGAAAGACCAGGCTGGTGATGGCATTCGTGAGGATCTTGAGGATGAGCAGCAGGGCGGCGATGGCGAGGACCCAGGGCC
>DAIQPV010000280.1:0-4266 GCA_036787145.1 Rhodospirillales bacterium | reverse complement strand
CGACATGAGCCTGCGGCCGCTGCTCGACGTTGGTGTAGAACCACAGGTGCAGCTTGTCGAAGGTGGCCAGATCCTTCTTGCCGTCCTTGCCGTAGCTTTCGCCGCGGAGGAAGGCATCGATGTTGCGGGCAGCCTTCTTGCCGTGGCCGACGCCGATGGTCACCGTCCGCTCTGACGGCACCATGTCGCCGCCGGCGAACAGTCCCGGGAAGCCGGTCATCATCTGCTCGGAGACGATCACTGTCCCGTCATCCTTGAAGTTGACCCCGGGCACCTGCTTGAGGAAGGCCGTGTCGGTATCCTGGCCCAGCGCCAGGATCAGGTCATTGGCTTCCAGCGTTTCCGTCTGCCCGGTGGGCCGCGGACGGCCCTTCTCGTCGATTTCCATGACCTCGACGGTCACCGTCGACTCGTCGATCGACTTGATGGTCCGCAGCCAGTGGATCTTGACGCCTTCTTCCAGCGCTTCGTCCGCCTCAAATTCGTGCGCCGGCATGTGCGCGCGGTCGCGGCGGTAGATGATCAGCGGCTCGTGGCCCAAACGCATGGCCACGCGGGCGGCGTCCATGGCGGTGTTGCCGCCGCCGTAGATGGCGACCCGGCGGCCCATCTTCGGCGCATTGCCCATCTCGACGTCTTTCAGGAAGCTTACCGCGTCGAGGATCTTGCCGGCGTCGCGCGCCGGAATGTCGGTCTTCTTTGACAGATGCGCGCCGACGGCCACGAAGACGGCGTCAAAGTTGCCCTTCTGCTTCTCTGCGATCAGGTCTTCAACCTTATGGTTAAGGACGATTTTGACGCCCATGCGCTCGATGCGGGCCGTTTCCCCATCGAGGACATTGCGCGGCAGCCGGTAGGACGGAATGCCGAAATGCATCATGCCCCCGGCAACCGGTCCGGCTTCATGGATTTCTACGGTGTGCCCCATCAGGGTTAGGTGATGCGCGCACGACAGGCCGCTGGGGCCGGCGCCGACGACGAGAATGCGCTTTCCGGTGGGCTCCGCCGTAATCTTCGGCGTCCACTGCTCTTCAAGCGCGAGATCGCCGAGGTAGCGCTCCACCGCGTGAATGGAGACCGCGCCGTCGAGTTGCGCGCGATTGCAGTTGCTCTCGCAGGGGTGATAGCAGACGCGCCCGTGCACGGCCGGCATCGGGTTGTCTTTCAGGATTGTCTCCCAGGCCTCCCGCATGCGGCCTGCGGTGACATGCGCCAGCCATGTCTGGATGTCTTCGCCGGCCGGACACGCGTTGTTGCACGGCGGAAGCATGTCCAGATAGAGCGGCCGCTGAATCCTGGTGTGCGCGGTCGCCCGCTTGACGCCGAGATCAGGGGGACGGGTCAGATCGGCAGGTTGCTGACTCATCGAGCATTTCCTCCTCTTCTTTGCCTGTTCGGCGTCGGTTGGGACGGCCCTCCCGTCGCTCTTGACCACTGGCGCCAAGGTACCCCGCCCGATCCATCCGGGTGGACGTTACCTGCGTCGATGCTGCGAACCGGTGATGGTCTCAACCGGCCCAAATACATGAGTAAACAAATACCACAGTCTCGAACAACAGAAGGCCGCGCGGCGTCGCCAATTAGTTATCTTTACTTTGCCGCTTGGCCGCATTGTGCGCCTGCGAAAACAAAAGCAATTCCACAGGCGAGTGAAGCCCTACAGCGCGACACCATAGCGTCGAATTCGTGGGTAAACAAGGCCGAGCACTGGGGTATCGTTTGCGTCCGACGCATGGCAACGCCGCGCGGCTTCTCACCCCAGCGGGTCCGGCAACCGCCGGCCGGCGGGCGTCGCACGCGGCAAGCGGCAGGTCTTGGCTGTCGTTGCGAGGAGGAGGAAGAATGACGGGAACCCTCGGAGCTTTGGCGGTGGCAACCGTGCTGTTCGTGGCCAGCCACCTGATATTCTCATACCCGGCGGTGCGCGCGCCGCTTGTCGCCCGTTTCGGGGAAGCGATCTTTCGTGCGGCCTATTCGGTTCTATCCCTGGCTTTGCTGGCGTGGATGGTGCTGGCGTATCGGGATGCACCGATCGTGGACGCGTTCTTCCCTCCCATCGGCTTGCAGCACCTGGCCCTTCTGATCATGCCCTTCGCCTGCGTCTTCCTGATAGCCGGGGTGACGACGGCCAATCCTGCTGCCATGGTTGGCAGCCCCGGGAAGCACCTGGAAGCGGGGCCCGTCGGCATCGTCAAGGTAACGCGTCATCCGGTGATGTGGGGCTTCGCGCTGTGGGGCATCGCCCATCTGCTGGCCAACGGGGACGTCGCCAGTCTGATCCTGTTTGGCGGCCTCACCGTGCTGGCCCTGATCGGTGCTTGGGCGCAGGACGGCAAGAAGCGCCGGCAGTTCGGAGAAGCCTGGGACAGCTTCACCCGGTGGACATCGTTCGTGCCCTTTGCGGCGCTGATCCGCGGACGGGTCAGGATGTCTTTCGCCGAGATCGGCTGGTGGCGGCTGGGTCTCGGCCTTGCGCTCTATGGCGGCCTGTTGTGGCTGCATCCCTGGCTGTTTGGCGTGAGCCCGCTTCCCCTGTAGATGTCGCCGGCGATCAGGCTCGCCGAGCGCAGCCTCAGAAAATCTCGAACAGTCCCTCGATCTCGACCGCGGCGCCGCGCGGCAGGGACGCCGCGCCGACGGCAATCCGCACATGTCGGCCGGCCGGCCCGAAGACGTCAACCATCAGGTCGGACGCGCCATTGAGCACTTTGGGATGGTCGGCAAACCCGGGCGCTCCCTGGACGAACCCGGCGAGCCGCACCACGCGCCGGATGCGGTCGAGATCGCCGTCGCAGGCGGCGCGGGCTTGCGCCAGCAGGTTCAGGCCACACAGGCGCGCTGCCGCGACGCCGTCGTCCACGGTCAGGTCGGCGCCGACCCGACCGTGATGGACGATATTGCCGTTGGCGATCGGAAGCTGGCCCGCGACCAGAAGCAGGGAGCCGGTCACGACGAACGGCACGTAGGAGCCGGCCGGACCGGCAGGGGGCGGCAGGACGATGCCCAGTTGCGCCAAGCGTTGCTCAATTTTTCCCGGCATTCGTTTGCTCCTCTCCCGCTTTGCCCCGCTCAGACGACCGCCGTCATCGCCGTCAGCGCTTCTTGCAGCGCGTTATCCATCACGGCCAGATCCGGCTCGCGACCCGTATAAAGCGCGAACTGTCGCGCGGCCTGATGCAGTTGCATGCGGACGCCGGGGATGGTGCGGCAGCCCGCCGCCCGGGCGATCCGCAGAAGGCGTGTGTCTACCGGCATCGGCACCGCATCCAGCACGACCGTTCCCGGCCGCAGAGCTCCGGCCAAGGGGAGCATCGCACCCTCGTCATGAAAACCGACAGGCGTTGCGTGCGCGATCAGGGCGAACGGGCCCGCTTTGGCCAGGGCTTCCGGCGCGCCGCCAAACCTTGCGCCGAGCGAATCGGCGAGGATGCGGCCCTGATCCGCGCTTCGGTTGAAGAGGGTCACATCGGCACCGGCGCGCACGAGGCCCCAGGCAATGGCGCGAGCCCCTCCGCCCGCGCCGATCACCGCCGCCCTGGCTTCTTCCAGTTCCAGGACCTCGCGGACCGCCGCAAGGGCGCCGATCCAGTCGACATTGTGCCCGGTCAGACGGCCATCGTCGTTGACCACGGTATTGACGGCGCCGATGGCGCGGGCGTCGTCCGTGACCGTGTCGAGCAGAGGCAGGATGCGGACCTTGTGGGGCATCGTGACCCCCAGGCCGCGGATGCCCAGCGAGCGCATGGCGGCGACGGCGCCGCCGGTGTCCTCGGTGGCGAAGGCCACATAGCTCCAGTCGAGGCCAAGGGCGCGATAGGCTGCCGTGTGCATAGCGACGCCGAAGCGTCCGGGTCGCCGCGCGATCGAGCCGCAGAGGGTAGGGTTACTGGCAGACACCGCAGCCTCGGAATGATTGGCCGAGTTATCGCAGGGGCGGCAGCGCTCGACAAGCACCGCCGTTGCGCGAACCGGTTGCTTCCCATTCTATGCGCTTGAAACTTCTCCTATCGGAATGGCGCGATGACACTCGTTTGCGTGACGCCAAATCCCGCGCTGGACCGGACGCTGCGCGTGCCGGGCTTCGCTGCCGGCGGCGTCTGGCGGGCGACCGCATGCCGCACCGCGTGCGGCGGCAAGGGGATCAACGTCGCCCGCGCGCTTGCCCGGCTCGGCCGGACGACGCTGAGCATCGGTCCCCTTGGCGGAAAAGCCGGACCGGAGGTGGCCGCGGCAATGGCGACGGAGGGGCTTGACGGCCGCTGGACG
>DAIQPV010000279.1:0-4285 GCA_036787145.1 Rhodospirillales bacterium | reverse complement strand
GCGACGCAGGCCGAAGCGTGAAATGGGATCGCGCAGGGCCAACCCGACCGGATTTTCCCCGCCCCCGGCGTAGAGGCGGTCGATCTCGTCGCGCCATTCCTGCAGAGCGAGCCGCTTCTGCCCAATTTCTCCGGGCTCATCGGCGATATCGTCAACCTCGCGGCAGAACGCGTAAACCGCGAACATCGCCTGTCGTTTGGTGCGGGGCAGGAACCGCATCGCCCAGTAAAACGACGTTCCTGAGCCGCGTACGATCTGCTCGATGCGCTCGGCCGAGGCCCCGGTCGCTGGCTCAGGTGGGCTCGTCGCAACGGTACTCATTCGGCGTTGCCGTCCGCAGCGGCGGCCTCCGGGCGGGACCCGTCATTCCCCTCGCAGAAGGGAAAGAGATTCTGAAAAACGAACACGAAGGGAGGCACCAGCAGGCGTTCCAAAATGTCCCACGACGCAATCGAACCACAGGCAACACCGATCGCTCCTGCTCCCCAGAGCCGGGGCGCCGGCCGCGTCAGATTGCCCGGATCATGCTCGATCTCGGCGTCGGTAAGCAAAAGGAATCCATTGCCGGAGCCGAATCACGATCGGGACCGGGCGACTTCAGCCCGTAGAGAAACCGTCGCTCTAAGCGCCAGCCCTGGTGAAAGCGGCGCCGCGGGCGCAGCACCACAGGAAGGCGGCCTTGCCGAGAGCGACCCGCCCGGCCAGCGGATCTTGCCGCCGCAGCCGTCCCGACAGGGCGCGAGCGATCGCGAGAATCGCCCCCGACTCCATGGCCAGGCGGCGGGAACGAAGGCCACCCGGCAGTGCCTGAGCCTCGTCGAGCAAGGCATCGGTGCCGTCGAGACAGCGATCGACCACACGACGAAGCCCCGTGGTCAATGCCGGGCGATCGAGATCGCCAACGGTGGCACCCTCGGCGCTCAGCCAGTCGCCCGGCAGATACACCCGGTCGAGGTCTCGGTAATCCTGCGCACAGTCCTGGAGGTGATTAAGAACCTGCAGAGCGTTGCAAAGGGCATCGGAGGCCGCATAACCGCTGCGATGGCCGCCGTGCAGGTCGAGCAGGAACCGGCCGACGGGTGCGGCGGATCGGTTGCAGTAGTCGATCAAATCCGCCCAGTCCGCATAGCGCCCCTTCACCGCGTCCTGCTTGAAAGCCGAGATGAGGTCGAGGCAATGGCGTAACGGAATGCCGGTTTGCGACAGGCTCCGCCGCATTGCCTGCGCCTTGGCGAACCGTGCATCGTCCTGCAGCTCCCCGTTCAGGGCACGGGCGAAGCCGTCGAGCCGGAGGATCTTGTCGTCGGGCTCCAGCGTGGGGCTGTCGGCGATGTCGTCGATCGCGCGGGCGAAGGCGTAGAAGACCGCGACGTGGGGCCTCAGCTCGCGAGGGAGAAGGAAGGAGCCGACGGGGAAGTTCTCGTAGGCGGCATCCTTGCCGGAGGGCGCTTCTACGGCGCTGGGCTGCGCAGACACGATGCTGATGACCGAAGCGAGGAGATCAAGCCGGCTGCCGCACGCGGCGGCGCATCTCTTCGATCAACCCGGTAACGGTTCCGCCGTTGTTACGGATCACCGAGGCGAAGTCGGAGCGTTGCGTCTGGCTCATGCTGACCCCTTCGACGAGAACGTCAACGATCTTGAAGGACGGCGGCACGCGGCGGACTCGCCAGGCAACCTTGACGGGACCGGCGGCCGGCCGGGTGATCTCCGAGTAGACCAGAACGTCGCCGGATTCCGGATCGACGACGTCGTTGGTGACGCGCAGCTGCTCGCCGGAATACCTGCTGAACCGATCAACGTAGGTTACGACGATCAGCTCTTCGAACAGGCGCAGGTATTCTTCGCGTTCCTCCGGCGTGGCGCTGCGCCAGTATCGGCCGAGCACGAACTGGCCGATCGTTGGAACGGCGAAATTGTCTTTCAGCAGGGCGCGCGCGCGCCCTTGGCGTTCGTCACGCGAAATGCCGGGCGCTGTCCAGGCGGCTATCGCCTGCTCCGCCAGGCTCTCAATAAAGGCCTTGCCCTCGCTCCCGTCATCGGCGGCGCCGACGGGCCAGGAAGCCGCAATCAGGACCGCCGCACCGGCGGCGAGGATTCCTCGCCGCGTCGGTCGAAACCGGCGGGAGGTGTCGATTTTGCGGAGGTTGTACCGTCCGAAGGCGGGTCGATCGATCAAGTCATACTCCAGCGCAAGACGCCTTCGGGGCCAGTTTGGCTGCCCCCTGCTCCTGGCCGACATCCGATGAGGTAGCGTGAGCTCGTTGCTATGGCAAGCGCCGCCGCGGGAATCTGTCGGAATACGAACCCTTTGCCCATCCATCGGGAAGCTCGCGGAGACGCCGGGAAGATCCGGGGAAGATGCCGGTTCGGCCCCGGCCCGGCCGGACCCGGGTATGCTGGGAGCAAGCTTTGAAGATCCGGGCCGGCGATGGAACGAAAGTATTCGCGGCCGCGTTTCTGCAATTAATAGTTAGTTCCGGTGATGCTATAATGCCGGACGGGGACTGGAGGATCATGCGCCGGTAGAGAGCGGCTAGGCGAACGACGGGGGCAGCCGGAAAAAAACATGCTGGCGCAAGACGCGGTGCCGCCTTCGACGAGCCGCTCACGGGTAGGGACGATCGTTCATGTATTTGCCTCAGACTCTTCCGCTCTGCGAGCCGCACGTGTTCAATTGGGTGGGGGCCAGCGGAAGGCGCTACGAGTTTGCTGTCTCACGTCCGTCAGCAACCTGGCTCGATCAGGCGGCCATCTTCGTGCTCGTCAAGCGCAACGGCGACGAGATGGAAGTGTTGTATGTCGGCCATGCCTGCAGCCTGCAGCAGCGCTTCGGCTTCGCGCGCGAGCGCTGTCCCGAGATTTGGCGGCGAGCATTGGCGGCCGGCATGACTCACATTCATCTTCGCTTCGAGGCCTGTTCCGAACGGGAGAGGCTTGCCGAGGTACGGGATCTCAGGGCAGCGCTGCGGCAAACCCTCGATGAGTCGCGGGAGCCGGAGCCGGACTGGCCCGGTCGGGATCCCGAAGTCGAAAGGCCATCAGCTGGCGCGGACGATGTGCTCGTTCCTTTCCGGGCCAAGCTGAAGGCGACCCGGAACCGGGATCCACACGTTGATTTGGACCCGTTCACCACGGACTCGCTGCCGAGCAATCTGCCGCTCGGCCACGCGTTTGAGCCGCCGAAGCTGCATCGTCCCGATCCTGCCCGCGAACCGGCTTTCGATGAGGGCGCAGCTGGGGAGGACGACGTCATCATGATTCGGGAACACGAACGGGAAGACAAGCCGGAGAGCGCGGGCCAACAGCTGGCCGGTGCCGTCGCCTTGCCGGCACAGCCCGAAGTGAAGGCGGATGTGGTGGATGAGCCGCGATTGGAGACCGTACCGGCCGACGCCGTCCAGCGACCGGCTGTTGCCGACGATGAGCCTGCGGCTGCGGCGCCGGAGGTTGGTGCGGCGGTTGCCGTCGTCGCGTCGGATCAAGAATCCGGTCGGGAATCTCGTCGGGAATCTGGCATTTTCTCGCGGCTCCTGGGCGTCGCTACGGCTCGTTGCAGGCAGTGGCTCAGTGCTCGGCCGGAGTCGGTCCCGCTCTCCCCGACGAGCACGATTTCACCGGAATCGAGCTCTCTTCAGGACCTGCAGACGGCGGGCTCGCTCGGACAAGTGGCACCAGAAGAAAGCGGCCCGTTTGCTGAAATTTGCGAAGTTCAACCAACCGCCGAAAGGGTGGCCACCGGCTCGCCGGCCGAAGTCCTTCAGGACGGCGCCGAGGTGGCGTCGGCCGAGCTTCCCGCGGCTCCAGTCAGCGGGTCCGAAGAACAACCGGCCATCGTGCTGGCGATGAAGGAAGAACCGTCTGCAGTGGCGGAGGCGCCGCCTGCAGTGGTGGAGGAAGCGCTGGAATCACCGACGGCGCATCCCGCCGTCGGCCCGGAAGTGCGCCTGGAGTCCGTCCGGGCGGTTAAGCGCAGCCTCGATCTGGAGCCGTCGGGTCCCCTCGTTCTCTTCGCCGGGGCGCTTTCGTATGACGCGGGTGCAGATATTTTCGCCGACGCCCTGATCACCGTCAGCAGCGGCGATCCATCCGCGCAGTTCTTGTTCATCGGCGAAGGTCCGTTGCGGGGAGAACTGCAGGAGCGCCTGCAGGCGTCCGGGCTTGGTGGACGATGCCGCTTCGTCGGCGATGTGCCCACCGAACGGTTCGAACAGCTTCTTGAAGCCTGCAATTTCGTCGTCATTCCCGCGAGAGTATCGCAGAGAGAGGACTTGGCGCGGCACGC
>DAIQPV010000278.1:0-4328 GCA_036787145.1 Rhodospirillales bacterium | reverse complement strand
CGGGCGTCCCAGAGGTCGTGCAGCGCCGCCGTCATCCCGGCGGACATGCGCTGGATCAGCTGGTTGCGGCTGTCGCCGAGCGCGTAGTCGTACGTCGCCGGCAGCAGGGCGCCCTCCACGGGCGGGGCGACAACATCCCCGGCAAGGCCGTCGGCATCGTTGAGCAGCGCCACGACCTGGCGGCTGGTCATGCCTTCCGGGATGGTGATGTGGCGCGTTACTGTGTCGCCCTCACGCAGCATCCTGAGCACGTCCCGCATGCTGACCTGTGGCGAAAAGCGGTATTCTCCAGCCTGCAGCGCGCTTGCGGACGTCAGCCGCGCCGCAGCGCGGAAGCCGAGCGGCGACGATATGACGTCGGCACCGTCCAGGGCCTTGGCAATATCCTGCGCAGACGCCCCCTTCGGCACGATGACCGTCGTCTCCGCCTGCAGCGGGCCCGGCTGGGTGTAAAGGTTATGGGAGACCAGGACGACAAGGCCTGCGATGAGCAGCGTCGTGAAAAGTGTGCCCGCAGCTATCCGGGCCTTGCGCCACATTCTGCCAGGGCTCGCTTCCGACGCTAGTGCACCTTCCGGAAGATCAGCGACGCGTTGGTCCCGCCGAACCCGAACGAATTGGACAAGGCCGCGCCAACCGTCCGCTCTTTCGCCACATACGGAACCAGATCGATGTCGCATCCCTCCGAAGGATTATCGAGATTGAGCGTCGGCGGCACGATCCCGTTCTTGATCGCCAGTATGGAGAAGATCGCTTCCGCAGCACCCGCCGCTCCCAGAAGGTGGCCGATGGATGACTTCGTCGAAGACATGGAAACGCTCTCGGCGGCAGCACCGAACAACCTCTTCACCGCGCCGAGTTCGATTTCGTCGCCGAGCGGCGTCGAAGTGCCGTGGGCATTGATATAGTCGATTTCGTCCGGACTCATCCCGGCGCGACGAAACGCCATCTGCATGCAGCGAAACGCTCCGTCGCCGTTCTCCGCGGGCGCGGTGATGTGATGGGCGTCGCCGGACATGCCGTAGCCGACAATCTCGGCGTAAATCTTCGCGCCGCGCTTTTTCGCGTGCTCCAGTTCCTCGAGCACGACAACACCGGCACCTTCGCCCATGACGAAGCCATCGCGATCCCGGTCCCAGGGCCGCGAAGCTTTCTCCGGCGTATCATTGAACTTCGTGGACAGAGCGCGGGCGGCAGCGAAGCCCGCAATTCCCAGCCGGCAGATCGCCGCTTCGGTTCCGCCGGCGATCATCACGTCGGCGTCGTCCCACATGATCATCCGGGCGGCGTCGCCCAAGGCATGGGCCCCGGTGGCGCACGCGGTCACCACCGCGTGATTCGGCCCCTTGAAGCCATACTTAATGGAGACGTGCCCGCTGGCGAGGTTGATCAGGGCCGCCGGGATAAAGAACGGGCTCAGCTTGCGCGTCTGCCCCCTCTCCATTAAGGCGGACCCCCGGGCAATTTCGGGCAGGCCGCCGATCCCGGAGCCGATCAGCACGCCGGTCCGGCGGCGCTCTTCCTCGTCCACGGGCTTCCAGTCGGCGTCCGTAACCGCCTGCTCGGTCGCCGCCATCGCATAGACGATAAACGTGTCCATGCGCCGCTGGTCTTTCGGCGATACCCAATCGTCGGCATTGAAGTAGCCTTCGGAAGTTTCGCCGCGCGGCACTTGCGCGGCGATTTTTGCCGGCAGGTCAGCGACATCGAATGATTGGATGGCTCCGATGCCGGATCGTCCGGCCAGCAGCCGCTCCCAGGTGGCATCGACACCGCAGCCAAGGGGCGAGACGAGACCCAGGCCGGTGACGACGACGCGCTTCATTCTCTTCTCCCGTCCGTTGAGTGATCCCGCGATCCGTGGCGTCGCGCGTCTTGCAAAAGCGGGCTACGCCACAGGCGCGCCAGCCTGCTGCTCTGTCGCAATGGTGGTTGCCAGGCGGCTCGAGTAGGCCTAGCCGACAGCGCCCTTGATATAGTCCACCGCATCCTTGACGGAGAGAATCTTCTCGGCGGCCTCGTCGGCGATTTCGATCCCGAACTCCTCCTCAAACGCCATCACCAGTTCCACTGTGTCGAGGCTGTCTGCGCCAAGATCATCAATGAAACTGGCGTTCTCGACAACCTTGCCTTCCTCGACACCCAAATGTTCGACAATGATTTTCTTTACCCGCTCGGCGACGTCGTTCATCGGTTCTACCCTTGACATGTTTGGCTGATGGTCTTGGATTTGGCCTGTCGGCCCTCTTCACCGGGCACGATCACTGTTGCGCCGGCTCTCGCGCCGCAACAAGAGCAGCGTTTGGTAACATACTTTATTCGACGTGGCCAGCGTTCGACCGCCGCCGCGGCGCCCCTCCTCATCCCGGCATCGCCATACCGCCATTGACGTGAAGTGTCTGGCCGGTGACGTAAGAGGCTTCGTTGCTGGCCAGGAAGACCACGCAGGCGGCCACGTCCGCCGGGGTTCCCAACCGGCCGGCGGGAACCGCCGCCAGCACCGCCTGACGCCGGCTCTCGGGCAGTCCGGCGGTCATGTCGCTCTCGATAAATCCGGGCGCCACGCAATTTGCCGTAATTCCCCGTCCGCCGACCTCCTGCGCCATCGCCTTGGTCATGCCGACGAGACCGGCTTTCGCGGCGGCATAATTGACCTGCCCGGCGTTGCCCGTCGTCCCGATCACCGATCCGATGACGATGATGCGGCCAAAACGCTGCTTTACCATCCCACGCAACAGGGCCCGCGACAGACGGAACGGCGCTGAAAGGTCAACCGTCAGCACCGCATCCCAATCGGCATCGGACATTCGCAGAATAAGACCATCGCGGGTAATGCCCGCGTTGTTGACCAGAATATCGACACCGCCCAGCGCCGCAGTTGCAGCCTTTGCCAAGGCCTCGGGACCATCCGCGGCGAACAGATCGGCGGGAAGGACGAGCGCGCCACCGCCGAGTTCGTGCGCCAGCGCCTCCAGCGCGGCAACGCGGGTGCCGGACAGAGCCACCGTCGCGCCATGGCCCGCCAGGGCTCGCGCGATCTCGCCTCCGATCGCGCCCGACGCTCCGGTCACCAGCGCCCGCTTCCCTTGCAGATTGAACATCCCCTGCCCTCACCAGAGCGCCAGCCGGCTGCCATGCCGGGCAGCCTCGCCGCCACTCAACGACCGTTGCGCGATCTTCGCCGCACTGCGGCATGACATACACGCCGATCTTAGCGTGTCAAGCGCGTCCGGCGAGAGGCCGGCGCGAGCTGGGCAAGACGTCAGGGCGCCGGGCGGAGCGGCAGCGGCTGCTGCACGACCGGCCGGCACATCCGGAGGGCTCCGGCCGCCGTAAATCAGCCGTGAACCGCAGCCCTTGCGTCCTCGTCCCTGCTGTGCTTTGTTCCGCGCTTCACCTCCTTGCCGGCAGCGGGCCGGCTATGCCGGATCATCAGCCGGCTGAGAGAATCCAGCGGGAGAACGAGATTGCCTCTTTATGAGTGCGTGTTCATCGCGCGCCAGGATATTTCTGCACCGCAAGTCTAAGCGATCGCCGATCACTTTGCCAAGGTCGTGGAAGACGGGGGTGGTACCGTCGCCAAGCGCGAATACTGGGGCCTGCGCAGCCTCTCTTATCGTATCCGCAAGAATCGCAAGGGCCATTACATGCTGCTCAACCTCGATGCGGCCGCACCGGCGGTGCTCGAGATGGAACGGCAGATGCGCCTGAACGAGGACATCATCCGGCAACTCACCGTGCGGGTCGATGCGTTGCAGGAAGGGCCCAGCGCGATGATGCAGACGCGGGCCTCGCGCGACGACCGGCCGCGCCGCGAAGACCGCTTCGGCGACAGGCCGCCGCGCGGGGATCGCGACGATCGCTCAGGAGACCGCGGGCCGCGCCCTGAACGCGGTGAGCGTCGTCCCTACGGCGAAGGCGAGCCCGCCGTCCCGGCGGCAGAAGAGGAGTAGTCACCGATGAACGCCCGCCGCCCTTTCTTCCGCCGCCGCAAGAGTTGCCCGTTTTCGAGCGCCGGCGCACCTGCGATCGATTATAAGGACGTCAAGCTGCTGCAGCGCTTTGTGTCGGAGCGCGGTAAGATCGTGCCGAGCCGGATCACCGCCGTCTCCGCGCCGAAACAGCGCGAACTCGCCCGCGCGATCAAGCGCGCTCGCTTTCTCGCATTGCTGCCTTATCTGATCCGCTGAGGATGGTGCACAGGCGAGGGAGCGCGCACCGCCCGACGCCGGTCTGAGGAGGAACAACGATGGGCAAGAGCGCGCTGCTCGCGCTGGGCGGCGGCGGCCTCAGCGGCGCGGCGGTGTTGGCGGCACTGGTTGGCTCTC
>DAIQPV010000277.1:0-4328 GCA_036787145.1 Rhodospirillales bacterium | reverse complement strand
GCTTCTGTCATGCTTTCTTCACGATTACACTTCCAGGCATAATCTTGATGAGGTCGCAAAGCGCTTCGGTGTCCCGGTGCAAGGGCGCCATACGGCCTTCGGCGACGCACTGGTGACCGCCGGGTGTTTCTTGCGAATGCTGGACGTCCTTGAAGCGCAGGCGGTGCTGACTTTGGAGCAGGCTCTCGCTGTTTCGGCAAAGGTCATGCAGTTGAAAACGCGGCAAGCGAATTTCTGAGATGTCCAGAGGCGCATCCAGCGATAGCCGGCCCCGCCGGGGACGCGGCGCCGGCCGGGTCGGTGAGTGGCTGGTGGTTATCTTCTGCTTCGGTGCGCTCGCCTTCAGCCCGCTGGTGATCAAGCTGTTCGACCGGGGCACCGGGGCAACGGTTCTCGGCGTTCCGCTCCTCTATTTCTACCTGTTCGGCGCTTGGGCGCTGCTGATCGTGGCAATCATGCTGGTCATGGAAGGCAGGACGGAGCGTCGTGGCGGGCCTGTTGAAGCCCCGCGGCAGCGGCCATCGGGCGAGGCACGGTAGCCGTGACCGGCAGCGGGGCCCTGCCCATCTGGCTGATTATCGGGACGTCTCTGGGCTACGTCTCGTTGCTGTTCGCCGTCGCCTACTGGGGCGACCGTCGCGCCGCGAAGGGCAAGCCGCTGGTCGCCAACCCGTGGATCTACGCCCTGTCGATCGCCGTCTACTGCACCGCCTGGACGTTCTATGGTTCGGTCGGCCGGGCGGTGTCGGGCGGTCTCGAGTTCGTGACGATCTATCTCGGCCCGACGCTGATGTTTGCGCTCGGCTGGGTCATCCTGCGCAAGATGATCCGCATCAGCAAGGTCAACCGCATCACCTCCATCGCCGATTTCGTCTCGTCCCGCTACGGCAAGAGCCACCTGCTGGGAGGGCTGGTCACGATCATCGCGGTGATCGGCATCATGCCGTATATCTCGCTCCAGTTGAAGGCGGTTGCCTCCAGCTTCGTCGTCCTGATGCACTATCCGGAGATCGGCGCGGTGGAAGCGACATCGGCGTTGCCCTTGGCGGGTGACACGGCGCTCTGGATCGCCGCCCTGATGGCCTTGTTCGCGATCCTCTTCGGCACGCGTCACATCGACGCCACCGAGCATCACCAAGGGCTGGTTGCGGCCATCGCTTTCGAATCGGTGGTCAAGCTGATTGCCTTCGTCTCCGTCGGCCTGTTCGTCACCTTCGGCCTGTTCGATGGCTTTGGCGATCTGTTCGCCCAGGCGGCGCAGCTGCCGGAGGCCGCGCGCCTGTTCACGATGGCGCCCCTCGATGACTGGGCTCCGCTCATCCTGCTGTCGATGCTGGCGGTGATCTGCCTGCCGCGGCAATTCCAGGTCACGGTGGTTGAAAATGTCGAGGAGCGCCACCTCAACAAGGCGCTCTGGCTCTTCCCCCTTTACCTGCTGCTGATCAACATCTTCGTTCTGCCGATCGCGTTTGCCGGCCTGCTACGCTTCCCGCTTCACCTGGTCGATGCCGACACATTCGTGCTCGCCCTGCCGATGGCCGAGCGGCAGCCGGCCCTGGCTTTGCTCGCCTTTATCGGCGGGCTGTCAGCGGCGACCGGCATGGTCATTGTCGAAACCGTGGCCCTGTCGACGATGATCTGCAACGATCTGGTGATGCCGATGCTGCTGCGCTTCGCGTGGCTGCATCTGGCAGAGCGGCGCGATCTTTCGGGGCTGCTGCTGGGGATCCGCCGCAGCGCGATCTGCTTCATCCTGCTGATCGGCTATCTGTATTTCCAGCTCATCGGCGAGTCGTACGCACTGGCATCCATCGGTCTGGTGTCGTTCGCGGCCGCCGCCCAGTTTGCCCCCGCCCTGATCCTCGGCATGTACTGGAAGGGCGCATCCCGGCGCGGCGCGCTCGCTGGCATCGCCGTCGGCTTCATCTTGTGGATCTATACCCTGCTGCTGCCGTCCTTCGCGCGCTCGGGCTGGCTTCCTGACAGCTTCATCACGCTCGGGCCGTTCGGCATCGAATTGCTCCGGCCCTACGCCCTGTTTGGGCTGACGGGCTTTGGTTCGACCTCGCACGCCCTTTTCTGGACGCTGTTGGGCAACGTCGGAACCTTTGTCGTCGTCTCGTTGCTCGACAGGCAGAGCACCATCGAAAGAATTCAAGCGACGCTCTTCGTCGAGGTCTTCGAACATGCCGGGCCCGGCGCTGCCGCGACGCTGCTGCACCATACCGTCTCGGTCCCCGAGCTTCGCACCCTGGCGGAGCGATTCCTCGGACGCGAGCGGACGGAGGAAGTCTTTGACGAGTACGCCGGCCGGCGCGGCGTCGACCTCAGCGTCGAAACGCTCGCCGACGGCGAACTCGTGCAGTTTGTCGAACGAAGACTTGCCGGCGCCATCGGAGCCGCATCCGCCCGGGTGATGGTCGCCTCGACCATCAAGGGTGAAGGCGTGGGCGTCGACGAGATCATGCAGATCCTCGACGAAACCAGCCAGGTCCTGGAGTACAGCCGGCAGCTCGAGCAGAAGTCGCGCGCGCTGGAGAAGGCGACGACGGACCTGAAAGCGGCGAACGAGCGCCTGACCGAGCTCGACCGGATGAAGGACGACTTCCTGTCAACCGTCACTCACGAGCTTCGCACCCCGCTCACCTCGATCCGTTCGTTTTCGGAAATTCTGCACGACAGTCCCGATCTGGACATGGCCGAGCGCCAACATTTCCTCACGATCATCATTCGCGAGAGCGAGCGCCTGACCCGGCTGATCAACCAGGTTCTCGATCTGACCAAGATCGAGACCGGCCGGATGAAGTGGCAAATGACACAGGTCGATCTCAGCGAGGTGATCCAGCAGTCGGTGACATCGCTGCGCGGGCTGTTCGAAGAACGAGAGATCGCCGTCGATATCAACATTGTCGATCAGGTTCCGTCGATCCGCGCCGACCGTGATCAGCTTATCCAGCTGGTGATCAACCTGCTGTCCAATGCGCAGAAGTTCTGCCCGCACGGCACCGGCCGTGTCGCAATCGGTCTCGCAGCGGAGAACGGACTGGTCGTCGTCAGTGTCGCCGACAATGGTCCGGGGATTCCCGCCAACGAAAAGGAGAAGATCTTCGAGAAATTCCATCAGGTGCGGGCCGGGCGGACCGGAAACCCCATGGGCTCGGGCCTTGGCCTCGCCATCTGCCGCGGCATTGTCGAGCATCTCGGTGGCCGGATCTGGGTTGAGAGCGAGTTCGGCAATGGCGCGACGTTTTTCTTCACCGTACCCCTGGCCGGCCCCGGCGCCCGTGCTGTGTCCTGATCGCCGGTGCGGCTGCACGCCTGGGGCCGATTTCCCCCGCTGGACGGCGGCGTAGCCTCGGCATAGGCTGGATTTATCCGCCGCTTGCCGCAGCGGCCGAAGAAGGAACAGGCCCCGACAGCCGATGCCGCTCGCTCCATCCTCGCCGCCCCTCGCGACAGACGCCGCGCCGCTGATCCGTTGCCATGACTGCGACCTGTTGCAGGCCGTGCCGCCCCTGCCCGCCGGGGGCTCGCTGAAGTGCGCCCGCTGCGGCGCCGGTTTGATCGACGCCAAACCCGATCACTTCGAGCGCGCGTTTGTGCTCTATCTGACCGCCTTCATTCTGCTGATCGTTGCCAACAGCTTTCCGTTCCTGACGATGAAAGTGCAGGGGCTGGTCCAGTCCAGTCACCTGCTTTCGGGCGCCCTGACCCTTTTCGACGAGGGAATGGGGGAGGTCGCCATCGCCGTCATCTTCTTCGTCTTCGTGGCGCCGCTGGTCAAGATCGTCACCGGCCTGATGGTCGTGGGGTCGCTGGCCTATGGTCGCGGGTTTCGCGGAGCGGAGGCTCTGTACCGCCTGTTCGATCGTCTGCATCCATGGGCGATGACCGAGATCTTCCTGCTGGGCGTGCTGGTGGCCTACACCAAGCTCGTGGATCTCGCCACGGTTGTGATCGGCCCCTCGATGTTTGCGTTCGTCGGGCTGATCCTCGTTACGATTGCGGCCGATTCCGCCATCGATCCGCACCAGGTCTGGGAGCGCCTGCGCCCGGCGCCCCGGCTGCCCCCGCCGACCGAGGAGGAGCGCCGCCGTCTGGTCGGCTGTCACACCTGCCAGCTCGTCGTCGAACTGCCGCGCTCCACGCAGGGCATCGAGTCGCTGTGTCCGCGTTGCGGGTCGGTCTTGCACCGGCGAAAACCCAACAGCCTCGCGCGTACCGCCGCCTTCCTGATCACCGCAGCTCTGCTCTACATCCCCGCGAACGTCTACCCGGTGATGACGCTGAGCGCGCTCGGCAGCGGCGCGCCGTCGACGATCCTTGGC
>DAIQPV010000276.1:0-4358 GCA_036787145.1 Rhodospirillales bacterium | reverse complement strand
GACCGATCGTCCGGCCGAGCCGCTCTCTCCTTACCTACACGTGGAAGGACTCACCGCAGCCGCAGCGGCCCTTCTCGTTGGGATTACGGAAAACGAAGCCGCTTTCCAGCTTGTCTTCGACCCAGTCCATCTCCGTCCCCAGGATAAACATCGTCGCTTTGGGATCGATGAGAATGGTCACGCCTTGAGTTTCCACAACCTCGTCGAAGGGAGTGCGCTCGTCGGCGAACTCCAGCGTGTAGGCCATGCCGGAGCAGCCGCGGGCGCGGATGCCGACGCGCACGCCGGCCGAAGGTTTATCACGGCCGGCCAGCAGCGCCTTGACGCGCTCAGCGGCGGCCGGAGTGACGTTCAGTGGCTGCGGACGGGGTGACGACATGATCGACAACGTGCCTCCGTTCTTTCTGGCCTAGGCCACGTGCCCGGACTCTGGCGCTTCGGTCGGCTCGACCGCAGTATCCGCCGTCTTCCGCCGGTAGTCGGTGATCGCCGCCTTGATCGCGTCCTCAGCAAGAACCGAGCAGTGAATCTTGACGGGAGGCAGCGCCAAGTGTTCCGCGATATCCGTGTTCCGGATGGTTTGGGCTTCGTCCAGCGACTTGCCCTTCACCCACTCGGTCACCAGCGACGACGATGCGATCGCCGAACCGCAACCAAATGTCTTGAACTTGGCATCCTCGATGATTCCCTCGGGGCTCACCTTGATCTGCAGCTTCATCACGTCGCCGCACGCCGGCGCGCCGACCAGACCAGTGCCGACCCCGGCATCGCCCTTGTCAAAAGCGCCGACATTGCGCGGGTTCTCGTAGTGGTCGACAACTTTGTTGCTGTAAGCCATCTTGCTCTCTCCTTTTGTCAGCCGCCTCTGAAGCGAAATGTGTGCCGTGCCTTGGGTGCGCGGAGGTCAGTGCTCTGCCCACTTGATCGACTTCAGATCAATCCCTTCCTGTGCCATCTCCCACAACGGACTCATTGCCCGCAGCCGGCGGACTTCCCCGACGATACGCTCGACGGCGTGGTCAACCTCTGCCTCCGTCGTAAAGCGACCCAGGCCGATGCGGAGGCTGGTGTGCGCCAACTCCTCTTCGACACCCAGGGCGCGCAGGACGTAGGAGGGCTCGAGCGATGCCGACGTGCATGCCGAGCCGGAAGAAACCGCCAGGTCCTTGATCCCCATCATCAACCCCTCCCCCTCGACGTAAGCGAAGCTCAGGTTCAGGTTGCCGGGGATGCGGTGCTCAAGATCGCCGTTGACGTATACTTCCGGCAGCTCGGCCGTGATCTTGTCAAGAAACCGGGTTTGCAAGGCCCGCAGGCGTTCCGCCTCGGCCCCCATTTCTGCCCCCGCGATCCGGCAGGCCTCGCCAAGACCGACACACAGCGGGGTTGGAAGCGTTCCGGAACGCATGCCGCGCTCCTGGCCGCCACCGCTGATCAGGGCCTCCAGGCGAACACGCGGCCGGCGGCGCACATACAGCGCGCCGATGCCCTTCGGTCCATAGATTTTGTGGCCGGAGATGCTCATTAAGTCGATGTGCATCGCCTGCACGTCGAGCGGAATCTTGCCGACCGCCTGTGCCGCATCGGTGTGGAAATACACCTTCCGTTCCCGGCAAATTCCGCCGATTTCGGCCAGCGGCTGAATTACCCCGATCTCATTGTTCACGGCCATGATCGAAACCAGGGCCGTTTCGTCGGAAATCGAGTCCCGCAGCTGATCGAGGTCGATCAGCCCGTTCTTCTGCACCGGCAGGTACGTTATCCGAAACCCCTCAAGTTCCAGGTGGCGGCAGCTGTCGAGAACGCACTTGTGCTCCGTCACGCACGTGACGATGTGTCGCTTCTGATCCTTATGGAAGCGCGCCACGCCCTTGATAGCGAGGTTGTTCGACTCGGTGGCGCCGGACGTGAAAATTATCTCCTTCTCGTTCGCTCCGATGATCTGGGCAATCTGCGCGCGCGCCTTCTCGACGGCCTCTTCCGCGTCCCAGCCAAAGCGATGATTCCGCGAGTGCGGGTTGCCGAAGACTTCGGTGAAAAATGGCAGCATCGCCTCGACCACGCGCGGATCGGTCGGCGTCGTCGCCTGATAGTCGAGGTAAATCGGCATGCTTCGGTTCGAACCGTGTGCCTGTTTCGTCGTGAACCCGGCGAAATCGTTCATTCTGTCACCTTCCCGACATCGCTCCAGGGACCGCCGCGCGCTCGCCGAGGCCGGCGACCAGAGAGTAAATGTCTGTCCATACCTGAATAAATCGCTCCACATCCGCCTCGCAGCTGGCCCATCCCAGGCTCACTCTGATGGTGGATCTTGCAAGATCGTCGCCAACACCCATGGCCCTCAGCACATCGCTACGGATAACCTTTCCGGAAGAGCATGCTGCCCCCGCGCTCACCGCGATACCGGCAAGATCGAAGGCGATGACCTGGGTTTCGGCCGGCATTCCCGGCATGGCAATGCAGCTCGTGTTGGGCAACCGCGGCGCCGTGTCCCCGAACACCTTGAGCGGAGGGCACGCCTCTCTCAGCCGGCGCTCCAGCCGGTCGCGCAGCAGGGCCAGCCTGGCTGCGCCCGGCAGACCGAAAACCGCCTCGGCCGCCGCGCCGAATCCGGCGATCCCGAGGACATTCTCCGTCCCTGCGCGGCGGCCCTGTTCCTGGCCGCCTCCGCGCAGCCGCGGCTGTAGCGCAAGCCCGGGAGCAACGATCAGGGCGCCACACCCCGCCGGGCCGCCGATCTTGTGCGCCGAAAGCGACAGGAGCTCGGCTCCAAGGGCCTGAACGTCGAAGCCCAGCCTTCCCGCCGCCTGCACCGCATCGCAATGAAGCAACGCTCCATGCCGGCGGCAAATCGCCGCGATTTCCGCAACAGGCTGGATCACGCCGGTCTCGTTGTTGGCTAGCATCACGGAAACCGCGGCCGGCTCCTCGGACCGTCCCAGCATCTCCTCCAGCGCCGCGACAACAACAACGCCATCGCCGTCAACCGGAATGCGTTCGGCGCCGTCCACGGCCAGCACCACAGAGGAATGCTCGACCGCGGAGACCAGCACGCGGCGCCGGCCGCATCCGGCGAGCGCCAGCGCATTGGCCTCGCTGCCTCCGCTGGTGAAGACAACCTGCGAGGGGGCGGCACCCGCAAGTGCCGCAACGCTTTCCCGCGCATCCTCGACGATGCGACGCGAAGCACGCCCCTCGCAATGAACCGAGGAAGGGTTGCCGACAACCGACAATGCCGCGGTGACCGCAGCCCGGGCTTCCGGGCGCAGCGGCGTTGTCGCATTGTGATCCAGGTAAACCCGTGCGCTCTTCGTCATCGATAGATCCGGCGTCCAACCCACTCAGCCTGCCGCGGCGGCCACGGAGGAACGATCATTGCGCCCCATGCCGAACATGAGACGGCTGCTGCCAAGAATCCGGCGCTCGCAGACGTCCGCCAGGGTGACTGAACTCAAGTAGAGGTAGATCTGGTTGCCAAGCTCCTCCCAAAGGTCGTGCGTCAAGCACCGGCCTTTGTGCGAGTGGCATCCGGTCGGCGAGCCGGGGGTGCAGCGGGTGGCCTTGATCGGCTCATCGACGGCAAGGATGATGTCCGCGATGCGCATTTCACTTGCGTCCCTCGCAAGCATATAGCCGCCACCCGGACCGCGCACGCTGCTCACCAAGCCGCTGCGTCGCAACCGCCCGAAGAGCTGCTCCAGGTACGAAAGCGAGATCTCTTGCCGGTCCGCAACTTCCGCCAACGCCACCGGACGACCGTTACTGTGGTGCGCGAGATCAGCCATGGCCATGACCGCATACCGTCCTTTGGTACTGAGCTTCACCCTCGTGTCCTCCGCTTCGTCTCTTGGGGCCTAAGGCAATCGAATGCACGCGACCTGTCGGCTCTGGATCAGTTCGACGCCGGAGGTTCGAGCCCCATCCCGTCGGACGGCCCGGGCGCGGCATGCACCCCTCTCTTCAGGACCGCCATCTCCTCGCCATCGACCTGCCCCTCGCCGCGACTGAGCACACGGACCTGCGATTGGAGCCGCTCGATCTCCGATGCCATGGTCAGAACTTGTCCGCGCAGCGCCTCGATTGAGGCCAACACCGGATCGGGGCAGCCCCCTGCTGGGGTGCCATAGGCAGAAAATTTGCTGGAGCGCTCACCGTTGCGCGAGGCCACCAAGTGCGCCGGAATGCCGACGGCGGTCGCGCCAGGCGCAACGTCACGGGTAACCACCGAGTTGGCACCCACCCGAGCTTGCTCACCAATGACGATCGGCCCCAGGATCTGAGCGCCCGAACCAACGATGACGCCGGTATCGAGCGTGGGATGCCGTTTAACGTCCACTTGCGCACGCGAATCTACCGAT
>DAIQPV010000275.1:0-4384 GCA_036787145.1 Rhodospirillales bacterium | reverse complement strand
GAGATCGGTGATCGTGCCGGACACCAGGACCGGCAGTCGCACGCCACGGGCCTCGAACAGCTCCTCGATGGCGAACAGCGCCGCCTTGGCATTCAGCGTGTCGAACACCGTTTCCACCAGAATGAGGTCACAGCCGCCGTCGATCAGGCCCTCGGCGGCCTCCCGGTAGGCCGCCGCCAGTTCGTCGAAGGAGATATTGCGGAAGCCCGGGTCGCCCACGTCCGGCGAGAGCGAAGCGGTGCGGTTGGTGGGCCCGATGGCGCCGGCGACGAATCGCGGCTTCTCCGGCGTCGTGGCGGCAACCTCGTCGGCGACGGTGCGCGCCAGCCGCGCGCCCGCTTCGTTCAGCTCGCGGGAAAGATCCTCCTGGCCGTAGTCGGCGAGCGAGATCCGGTTTGAATTGAAGGTGTTGGTTTCGAGGATGTCGGCGCCGGCTTCCAGGTAGAGCCGATGGATGCCGGCGATGATCGCCGGCTGGGTCAGGCTCAGCAGGTCGTTGTTGCCCTTCAGGTCGCGCGGCCAGCGGGCGAAGCGTTCGCCGCGGAAGTCGGCCTCTTCCAGTCCATGCCTCTGGATCATCGTGCCCATGGCGCCGTCGAGCACCAGGATGCGGCGGGCGAGGGCGGCGCCCAGCAGGGCGGCGCGATCTTTGGCGGACGGAGCCATCAGGCCGCGCCTCCGGCGGCAGCCGTCTGCGCCGGCTGGTGAACCGCGGCCGGCGCGCGTACGCCCAGCACGTGGCAAATGGCGAAGGCCAGGTCGGCGCGGTTGAGGGTGTAGAAGTGAAACTGCTCGACACCGCCGGCCCAGAGTGCCCGGCACTGCTCGCACGCCACCGACGCCGCCACCATCCGGCGGGTTTCGGGATCGTCGTCCAGGCCGTCGAACAGCTCGCCCATCCACGCCGGTACAGAGGTACCGCAAGAGGCGGAAAAGCGGCGCACTTGGGCAAAATTGGTAACCGGCAAAATGCCCGGGATGAGGAGCGCTTCGATGCCGGCCGCGCGAGCGCGGTCGCGGAAGCGGAAGAAGTGGTCGACGTCGAAGAAGAATTGGGTGATCGCCTGACTGGCGCCCGCATCAAGCTTTCGCTTCAGGTTGTCCAGGTCGGCCTGAGGGCTGAGTGCTTCCGGGTGGGTTTCCGGATAGGCCGCAACCGAGATCTGGAAGTCGGCGACCCGCTTCAGTCCGGCCACCAGGTCGGCGGCATAAGCATAGCCATCAGAACGCGGCTGGTAATGCGCGGCGCCGTCCGGCGCATCGCCGCGTAACGCCACGACGTGACGGATGCCGGCATCCCAGTAACGGCGGGCAATGTCGTCGATGTCTTCGCGGCTGGCGCCGACGCAGGTCAGATGCGCAGCCGGTTGCAGGGCGGTCTCCTGGCGGATGCGTACCACCGTCCCATGCGTCCGCTCCCGCGTCGTTCCGCCCGCACCATAGGTGACCGAGACGAACGCCGGCTCAAGTGTCGCCAGCCGCTGCACGCAGGTCCACAGCGCCTGCTCCATCTGTTCGGTCTTCGGCGGAAAGAACTCGAACGAGACCCGGACATTCGCGGGCAGGGGCGCCGCTACGGCGAGCAAAGTCGGTGAGCGGGGGACGGCTTTCATGATCCTCGGGTGGTCCAGTGAGGGTGAGGCAACGACGGTCTCTTGCCTTCAATCCGATTGTCCTCTGCGCAACCGGGGCCTGGGACACTGATATGCCGCCGGCAAGGTGCAGGTTCCGCGATCGATGCGCAACCTCTATCGCGCGAGGCAGGGGGGGCGGGCGGCGCGATCCCGGCTAGGTTGTGTCTCCTCCACGGCACCAGGGAACGCTGCGCTTAACGCGCGGCCGGGAAAAGGGCGGCGTTATGACCTTTTTGTGCCGACGGCCGCCAGACCTCCCAGGGCGCAATTCCCTGTTCGTACATCTTGTCGAACGTCATCTTGTCCTTGAACGTGTCCATACACTTCCAGAAGCCCTCGTGCGGATAGCAGAACAGCTTGCGGGCTTCGGCCAGGCGCGCGAACGGCTGCTCGACGAGTTCTTCGCCATCGCGGATGTAATCGAAGATCTCCTTCCGCAGCACAAAAAACCCGCCGTTGATCATCAGCGACGAATCCCGGACCGGGCCGATGCTGGTCACCCAGCCATCGTTGCCGGCGGTTACCCCGTGGAAGCTGTCTGCCGTGCGGATGGCCATCAGGCTCGCGACACCGCCGGCGGCGTCCGCCCGCTCGATGTAGGCATTGAGGTCCAGGTCGGTCAGGCCGTCACTGTAGTTGGCCAGGAAGGTTTCGCCCTGCACAAACTTGCGGACCGCCAGCAGACGCTGCCCGATGTTGGCCAGTTGCCCGGTATCCACAAACGTAATCTGCCAGTCATCGATGTCCCGATGCAGCATCTCGATTTCTCTACCACCCTTCCGCAGGACAAAATCGTTCGATGTGCATTCATTATAGTTTATGAAATACTCCTTTATCATGTCCCCCCGGTAACCAAGGCACAGGATAAACTCCTTATGACCAAAGTAAGCATAATAGCGCATGAGGTGCCAGATGATCGGTCGATAGCCGACATTGACCAGAGGCTTGGGGATCGTTTCCGAATGTTCTTTGAGACGCGTGCCGAGACCGCCGCAGAAGAGAACGACCTTCATTTCATGCTCCTCGATTCGCGGACTCTGCAATGGGCGGAACGGCGCCCCGGGGCGACCATCTGATCGCGGGGGCTCGTTGACGGCGATCCGCAGATTTCTGAAGGGTCACGGCGATGTCAATCCGTTATCGCCGCCGACGTTGCTGCAGGGGCCGGGTTGCCGGCGAAGTTCGCCGATCTTGTCGCGATCGTACGACGACGATTGGCTAGCTTCCATCGCCATAAGCACACAAACCCCGGAAGATCCCCCTGAGACGGGCACCATAGCAGCCGGCCTGTTTCCTGTCACGGCGCGAAGCGCCCTTCCCGCCGGCGTCAGCCCGTAGGGCCGGTAGCCGGCAAATGACGCGGTGCCCGTTCACGAGTATAACGCGCGAAGGCGGGCACTGTCCGGGGCGATCATGGCCATTGCTCCCCTGCGGCCGTGCCGCCCCGTGCCGGGTGGCGGTTCGCTGATGGCGAATCGGTTCCAGTCAAACAAGTAGGCCCGGTCAACCATGCAGGCCCGGTCAACCATGTAGGCATTGATGGCTCATCCTCGACGCGTGATTCTGGTAACGGGCATGCCTCGTTCGGGTACGACTCCCTGCGGCAGCAATTTCGAACTGGCCAAGGGCGCCCGCCATTTGTACGAGCCGTTCAATCCCGGCTACGGGATGCAGGGAATTTCGCGGCATTACGAGGTGCCCGGCGCAAACGACTTCACCATGGAGCGCCTGGATGCCGCCGTCGAGGCCATCCGGTGCCTGACGTTGCGGCTGAAGCGGTACTACAACCCCCGGGAAGTTGGGGGACGCCGGCTTGTGAAGTGGCTGTTCGGCGACCGCGCCCGACTGGCCTACTGGCGCTGCCGGCTGGACCGCTCCGTCGAGACGATCATCTGGAAGGACCCGAACGCCTGCTTTACGGCGAGAGCGGTCACCGATCGTCAGGGCATCCCGGTCGTCGTCACCGTCCGGCCGGCCGCGGCCGTCGTCGCGAGCTACAAGCGGATGGACTGGGATCCCGGACTTCCCCAGATTCTCCGGAGCCTTGCGCAGGTCGGGATCGAGTTTCCGCAGCTGCTTTCCGACTATGGAAAGTGGATGGACAGCAGGACGGTCGCGGCGGCGATGCTGTGGTTCGTCATCTATTCGACCCTGATGGAGTGGGCGGACACGCGTCCGCTCATCCGGCTGGTCAACCTCCAGGAGACGATCGAGCGGCCGATCGCGTATTACCGCCTCCTCTTCGAGTGGCTCGGCCTGCCGTGGTCGCAGGAGGTGGCCGATGGGCTGCGACGGCGCTATCCGCAGGAAAAGGGCGCGGGAGCAGCGGCGGAGCCGCTGCCGCAGCGGGCGCATGTCCGCCGGCGCTCGCTGTCGCACGTCAACACATACGGTGCGCGCCTGCTCACCGCCGAGGAGCAGGCGGTCATCGAAGACATCACCGGCGATCTGTGGCGTCGGCTGCAGCAGGCCTGCATCTCCGTCGCTCCGCCGATGCCGCGGGCGGCGGGGGAGGAGACGAGCCCTCTTGCCGTTGGCCGGTAAGGGCACTCCGCACGGGTGCCGTCCTCGCGGCGGGGCCGCGGGGAGAAATCGCGGGCAGCGTCTCCGAATGCCGTTGACAGCGATCTGAGCGGCGCGTATAAGCCCGCCTCGCTCGCGGGAGTAAGCGAACGGTTTCTCCCGGCGGGCTGTTTTGCTCTTTTTCATCGTTGTTTTTGTTATGGAAGGGATGTGTAGGCGGCGGTTTG
>DAIQPV010000274.1:0-4401 GCA_036787145.1 Rhodospirillales bacterium | reverse complement strand
GGGGGCCGCGACGGTGGCTGGGGACGTATCCGCACGACACCGATCCTTCGAGGCGGCTGAGGAACTGCATATCAATGCGATAGGCGCCGTGATTGAGGACATCGGACATGTCTCGCGGTCTCCCGAGGCCAAACGACCGCTGTTTTGTACCAAGAAAATAGGAAAATAGTCAATATCATAAGCCTATTGTCCGTCGTGACCGTTCCGCCACAACGTTTCGGCGGCCGGGCCAGCTCCATAAAGCCGCATGGGATCACGCGCGAAGCAGCAGCTCATGCACCTGAAACCGTTGGCAAGCTTTATGGATGGCCCGTTTGGCGGTCCGTGCGTCGGCGTCTAGAAGTGCCGCCCTGCTCCAAGCGAGGGCCTGTCGGTCACCGCCGATCTCTCGCGGACTCAAGAAGATGCTGCGCAAAGCTGGGCTTCCGATAGACGAGGCTGGCGATGAGGGCCTGCGCGGCCAGGGTCGGAGCCTCGTCGGTCTCGCGGAAGTATATCGCATCGCCCCACAGCAGACGGTCACGGCCGTCGACGCCTTGTCTGTTGAGATAGGCGTAACGGTGCGGCGTGAGGATATCGATGAGGGAGAAGCCGCGGCCGACGAGATAATCCTGCACGTCGCAAAACAGGCACTGGCCTTCGTAGAGTGAGGCAAACTCAACCTCACAATGCACAACGGCAGTCCTCTCCAGTGTCTTTCCAGCCCCCTGCAGCGCGAGCAGCTCCGCGCCCTGGATATCCAGCTTTAGGAAGTCCACCGCGCGGTCTTCCAGCACGTCGTCAAGCTTCCGTGTGGTCACGTGCTGCATGTTCACGAGGTGCAGCGTATGCAGGTGCTCAAATTTCTCCAGCAAGGATCGGTTTAAGGGAAACAGGGACGAGGTCGCGTCCTCGTTGTTGACGTAGAGCGTGTGGTGGTCGCCATCTCCGATCGCGTAAGGCAGAAGCTTGAGAGAGCCGCTTCCTTCGGCGGAATGCCTTTCCTTAAGCTTGTCGGCGAGCGGCTCGAAAGCGATGATGTCGTGGGGAATATCCGCTCGGATGAGCGGTTGGTAGATGTGACCCTCAAAGTTCAGCATCTGGGCGCCAATGTCGACGATGGTGATCGCACGCCCGCCGAGGATCTCGAGGCTTGCGCTCCGGATCGTGTCGTCGATAAGCCACTGATTTTTCTTCGCGTATTCGGGGCTTTCCAGAAGGCGCTTGAGCACATCGCTGGGATCACCGGATTCACGGATCAGAGCGGAGAAGTGCTCCAGACCACTGGGATCAGCCTCACGCCCAAGGACGCAGCGATAGAGCGCTCTCACGAAGTCCTCCGGTGCCATCGCGCTCATGGCTAGGCCTCGACCGTCGGGCTACGAAAAATTGGGCCAATTGCCAATCCTCTTCTCACCGGTAGTAGCTCCGGTACCATTCGACGAAGCGCGGGATGCCGATGCTGATCGGCGTCCGGGGCCAGAAGCCCAGGTCCCGCTGCGATGCCCCGATATCCGCAAATGTCTCCTGGACGTCGCCCGGTTGCATGGGCAGCAGTTGCAGTTCGGCCTTGCGGCCAAGCGCCTGTTCCAGCGTGGCGATAAAGTCGGTCAGTCGCTCGGGACGGTGGTTGCCGAAGTTGTAGAGGCGGTGTCGCGTCTCCGCTTCGGCTGCCGGTTCGTCGGTCTTGGGCGGGCGGCGGAGGCAGCCGAGAACGCCATCGACAATGTCATCGATGAAGGTGAAGTCACGCCGCATGTCTCCATGGTTGAAGACCGGGATGGGCTCGCCGGCCAGGATCTTGCGGGTAAAGAGGAAGGCCGCCATGTCCGGTCGGCCCCAGGGGCCGTAGACGGTGAAGAACCTGAGCCCGCTGAGCGGCAACCGGTACATCGCCGCATAGCTTTCGCTGATCACCTCCATTGCCTTCTTCGTCGCTCCGTACAGCGAAACGGGATGGTCGCACCGATCTTCGACCGCGAACGGCATTTTTCGATTGCCGCCGTAAACCGACGACGAGGAGGCATAGACGAAGTGTTGCAGCCGGGGCAGCCGCCGGGCCGCTTCGAGCAGCACGACATGGCCGTTGATATTGCTGTGCAGATAGATCCAGGGATCGACCAGGGAGTGACGGACGCCGGCCTGGGCCGCCAGGTGCACGATGCGGTCGATTTCCGGCCGGCGCTCGACCAGCGCGAAAACAGCGCCGCGGTCGGCGATGTCTAACCTTGCAAAGGTGAAACCGGGCCGGCCCTCCAGATTGGCGAGCCGCGCCTCCTTGAGGGAGACTTCGTAATAGTCGTTGAGGTTATCGACGCCGATGACCGGTTCGCCGCCGTCGAGCAGCGCCGCCGCCACATGTGAGCCGATAAACCCGGCAGCTCCCGTTACCAGAACAGTCATAGCGCATCCTTGTCGTCTGGCGCGCGGGATGGGGCGCGCAACGCCGGACCACATACAGGCTGAGAGACGTCACCGTAAAGAGACCTGGCTCGATCGCGGTCAAGAACCTAAAATACAATCTATAAGGGTTGAAGGCGAAAAAATAATCGCAAGTGGACTTAAGGTGCGGTAGTATCCACCTGCGATTGCTCCGGCCGTCAGCAAAGCCGGACACTCGGATCAGGGCGGAGGAGGTGGGCCGAATGGCGCAGGATGGGTCCTTCGACCCCGACGGCGAAGCTGCGGGGAAGCCGAAGCCGGCGGCAGCCGATCCGAAGTCGATGTCGCGGCTTCTGGAGCTCTATCAATTGCTGAGCCGGCAGATGCCGCTTCTCGATCAGGCGTACGGCGCTCTTCCGCCGGAGGCGGAGACTGTGGCTCACCGGTTGCGGGCGGTCGGCGACACCGTCTCGCTTCTGGCGCAGCACCTCGGCCTCGCGGCGTCGCAGGCAGGCTCAGCCGGCGGAAAGGCAGAGGAGGGAGGGTCCCGGCTTCCAGCAACGCAATCGACGGCACAAAAGCCGGACTGCCGAGCCGGCGCGGGGCTTCCGGCAGATCCCGGGAGCGGCGTGAGTCCCGGCCGGCTGACAGTCCGGATCGAGCTGGGGGCCGCCCACCTGCTTGCCATGCACGAAACCGGTGCCCTCGACGTTGCGGAAATGCATGACCGGCTCAGGGTGCAGAGGGTCCTGCAGGCGATTCTGGACAGATGGGGCGGCGTTCGTGTCGCGTCGGGCAACGGCCCCGGCAGCCGGTCCGCCGAAAGAACGGAGCGGCGACGCGGGCAGGAGCGGCGTCAGGGTGGTCCGCGCCCCAATTCACTGCTGAGCTACCTTGCGGGGAGCCCCTTCGATCGTCGCCTCGGCCGGGACCGGCGTTGCTCCGTCCAAGCCAGACCCGAGCCTGCAACCCGAGCGCAGGCCACGGATCAGGCTTCAGATTCTGCCGCGGCGGACCGGCGCGCGGGCGGGACGGCCGGATACCCGGCACCGGTCGGTCTTCTGCCGCGGGGGCCGACAAAGAACGTCGTGCGGATAACCGAGGCAAAGGGGCAGCGAACGGCGGCATCGGTCAAAGTGCTGTCCCGCCGACCACAAGAGACGGGTGCGGCCCGCGTGGTCAGCTTCCCGCTAGCCGCTGGTGCGGCCCCGCTGGCGCCCGCGACCCAGGCCGAGCATGTCGATGGTGTAGACAGCGAGCGCGGCCCAGATGACCGGGAAAACGAGCACGCCCGGCCAGGTGGCCGGCTCTGCGAAGACCAGCAGCGCGAGCAAAAAATGGCAGGTCGGCGTGATGTATTGCAGGAGGCCAAGGGAAGCGAGCCGGATCCGTCGGGCACCGGCGACGAACAGAATCAAAGGTAGCGCCGTGATCGGGCCCGAGGCCACGATCAGCAGATCGAGCCGCCAGTCAGCCGAGAGAAGGGCGATGCCGTCGTGCGATCCGATCCAGGTCAGCCAGACGAGCGCCAGGGGCGTCAGCAAAATCGACTCAATAACGAGCCCGGAAAGAGCGTCGATCGGCACGATCTTGCGCACCAGTCCGTAGCCGGCAAAGCTGGTGGCCAACGAAACGGC
Source organism: Rhodospirillales bacterium (assembly GCA_036787145.1). GTDB lineage: Bacteria > Pseudomonadota > Alphaproteobacteria > Rhodospirillales > Defluviicoccaceae > Defluviicoccus. The sequence goes on along the minus strand of DAIQPV010000274.1, from coordinate 403 downwards.
CACCCAGGGCATCGACCCGAGCGCCACCACTTGTCCTGCGACGCCCGCGCCCGCGATCACAACGGCGATCCACTGCAAGACGCGGAGCCGTTCTCGGAGGACGACGACGCCCATGAACACACTGAGCAGCGGCGTGATGAAATAACCCAGGCTGCACTCCAGCACGCGGCCCGCCGCCACGGCCCAGATGAACACCCCCCAGTTGACGGCGATCAAGACCGCGGAAAGGGCCAGCACTGCCAGCAAGTGCTTCGAGCCCAAGGCGCGCACGACGGGCGTCCAATGCCGACCGGCAACCGTGATCACGCAGAGGAAGAGCAGCGACCACAGGATGCGGTAGGCCAGCATCTCCGCCGCGGGGATGGCCGCGACGGCCTTGAAATAGAGCGGGAACAGGCCCCAC